>CAZLED010000005.1:0-56552 GCA_964558485.1 uncultured Ruminococcus sp.
CGACGAGCTTATGGAGCAAGGTGGCATCTACCGCAGGTTCGTGGAGTCCAGAGAATTGGCGGTTGGCTGGAAGGTATGACGGAAAAGGGCAGTGGCAATGTGGTATGAGACAGCGGATGGAGTAGAACGCAGCCATAAAACTGTAACGAATTTGTCTTACTATATCGACAGAATGCACCTCTATTTTTATACAATCTACAAATTTGATTTTTTCAACATTATGTTGACAATCGCTGCGTAATATGCTATAATATATTTGAATACCACTGCCGCAAAGTGGCTTTCTTTTGATGCTTACTCTTTGAGAAATGCCGTAAATTCTCTGCTCCGATCCGTTCGAAGTGGCGTTGGAAAATGGGCACTGCGTGGTGCGTGGTAAATTTTTTGACAATTTTATGTAGGAATAGCTATGAACAATAAGCTAAAATCCACACTCGCATTGTTCCTGTGCTTGGTGATGGCGGCCGGTTCTTTGGCAGGCTGTAAAGGCGGTAGCGTTCTGGACGGCGAAAACCCCTACAAGCAGGCTACATACAACACCACAACATCTGTAATGCCCAGCAACTGGAACGAGTTTACCTACGCCGACAACAACGACACCCAGATCATGGACTACATCGGCTCTCAATTCTTCTCATACGACTACAAGTTTGAGAACGATGAAAAGTACAATAAGGACGGCACGATCAATAAGGAAGCGATCGTTCCCGGTGCGTACACCACCAACTACTCTGCTGCCACCAAGTTAGAGGACGTGACCGCTACGGTGGACGCAAAGTGGGGCTACACCGACGCACAGAAGGAAGAAGGCGGCTATGCCTGGAAGATCACACTGCGTGACGACCTGAAATGGGATGACGGCACACCCATTACGGCAGCGGACTTCGAATACTCCATGCAGCAGCTTCTGGACCCCGATTTCATGAACTTCCGTGCCAACACCTACTATGACACGCTGCAGATCAAGGGCTCCCGGAACTACTTCTTCCAGAACCAGGAAGGTACCTACGAGACCGTGGAAAGCCAGGGCTACGCCTCCAACCAGGCTGCACTGGACGCCGGTCAGGTATTCTACATCAATGCATATGATTTCTACGGCGCAGAAGGCTACGTAGATGCAAACGGCAACGCCTGCCCCCAGTGGGTCGCTATGAACGACGAGACCGTTTGGGATACCGCCAACGCTTGGTCCACCGGTACTGCCGAAGACGCTTTCTCCGGTAAGGATCTGTGGGATGCATACTTCACCCCCGAAACCGGTGCCTACGCTGCCTACATCGAGATCGGCGGCGGCTACGAATCCTGGGTCGGCCTGTATGTGGAAAACACCGTGACCGACATGAACTGGGAAGACGTTGGTGTCTATGCCATCGCAGAAGAAAACGCCATCGTTGTCTGCCTGGAAAAGACCTACTCCTTCCTGACCGAGGACGGCGGCCTGTCCGTTTGGGCTCCTTACTATATGTCCGGTCTGCCGCTGGTGCACAAGGAAAAGTACGAAGCTGCCAAGATCGCTCCTACAGGCGGTGCGACTCTGTGGACCTCTAAGTACAACTCCTCTCTGGAAACCAGTGCAAGCTGGGGTCCCTACAAGCTGGCTGAGTTTGAAGCCGGTTCTCACTACAAGCTGGTGAAGAACGAAAACTGGTACGGCTGGAACATGGAAGATTATGCCAACCAGTACAACATCGATGCGATCTACTGCCGGAAGGTCGAAGAGTTCGCCACCAAGTGGATGGGCTTCCTGAGTGGTGAATACGACGATGCTTCTCTGCAGACCGAAAACGTTGCAGATTTCGCAGACTCCAAGTACGTGTACTACTCTACCACTTCCACCGGTACCTTTGGTATGCAGCTCTTTAGTGACCTGAGCGTTCTGAAGAACAGCGACAACAACAACGGTATCCTGGCTATCCAGGAATTCAGACACGCCCTGAACCTGGGTCTGAACAGAAGCGACATCGTTGCGAAGATCTGGCCCGGCTCCACGGTTCCTTGCTTCGGTCTGTTGAACGTAGCGTACTACTACGACATCGAAAACGCACCTACCCTGGCAGACGGTGGTCAGTATCGGAACACCACCCTGGCAAAAGAGGGTATCCTCCGTGCTTACGGCTTCACTGAAGACAACGGCAAGTGGTCCTCCGGCGAACTGAAGGATCTGAAGTTGGACGAAGCCTACGACGCACTGACCGGTTACAACCCCACAGAAGCAAAGAATGAAATGAACAAGGCCATCGAGATCCTGACTGCCAACGCAGAGGAATATGGCTACGACCCCTCTAAGAACATCACCCTGGTTTACGGTTCCTCTGTGGACAACGACAAGCAGAGATTCCGTGCCGATTACCTCCAGGAAGTGCTCGACGATCTGACCGCAGGCACGGCTCTGGAAGACAAGATCGACGTAAAGTTTGACGCATCTGCCGGCTCTGAATGGGCCAATGCGTTCCGTTCCGGCGCTACCCAGATCGGTTTCGGTTATGGTTTCTCCGGTAACGCCTTTAACCCCTTTGACATCGTGGGTGCATTCGTGGACCCCGATAACGACCTGAACTATCATATGTACTGGGATACCTCTGCCCTCGACATGACCCTGAAGATGCCCGAAGGCGATTACGAGGGTGCCGGTGAGGAGATCACCATGAGCGTACAGAACTGGTACTTCTGCCTCAACGGTCGTGCAGCCACCGAAAACCAGCCCAAGACCTACAACTGGGATGCCGGTTTTGCACCTGCTGAAGCCAGACTGACCATCCTGTCTGCACTGGAAGAGCTCACCATCAAGGAAAGCCGTTCTGTCATGCTGATCGCAGATAGTGGCGGATCCTTCCTGGGTGCCAAGTTCTCCTACATCTCCGATGAAGAACACACCTTCATGGGCTTCGGTGGTTTACGGTACATCGAAGTAAACTATACCGATGAAGAATGGACTGCTTACGTCGCTGCCAACAACAACGACCTCACTGCTGAATACAAGAAGTCCGAATAATCAATCAACTGAATTTAAGTTGTAATGCGCAAAAAACGGCGGTGGGCCAATTCGCCTATCGCCGTTTGCTGCATTACAATCGTTTTTTATCCACGACAATAGCCTGAACGACGGAGCCTGTGGCTTGCTGCCATGCCCGGCGTCCGGGTGCCTATATATTTCGTGTGTGCAGTACACGCACACGGCAGAGGAACAGGATATGTTTGTCTGCCGATACATGAATACTTGGCTTGCAAAAAACAAGCGGAGGGGAAAACCTATGTACATGTTTAAGTATGTGACGAAACGAATCGGCTTGATGCTGTTCACCTTTTTCATCATTGTCACGATGTGTTTCTTCCTTATTAAGCTGTTGCCCATTCCCACCAATGCTCTTCCCGGCCAGGACCCCGAAATCGTGATGCGAACGCTTGAGGGAAGAGGATGGATCACCAATATCCGAGAGGGTGCAAACGGTGTTTGGGAATATGACCGTGTACCCATTATTTTACAATACGGCAATTATATCAAACGGATCATCACCGAAGGCGACTTCGGTATCGTGACCACCTACGGCGAATACCTCAATATGAACATCTGGGATGTGTTCGTCTCCCACCTGCCGCCTACGATCCTGATCAACCTGTACTCCACCTTGCTGGGTGTGCCGATCGGTCTGGCGCTGGGTATTCTGGCAGCACTGAAAAAGAACAAATGGCAGGACCAGGTCATCAATGTGGTCATCATGCTGCTGATCTCCTTCCCGTCCATCGTGTTGGCGCTGCTGATCCAGTACCTGTTCTGCTTTAAGCTGGGCTGGTTCCCATTGACGATGTCCACAAGCAACGACTATTTCAGCTGGGAGGTGTTCCGTTCCATGCTGCCTGCCGTGTTCGCACTGTCTCTGGGCTCCATCGCAGGATACGCCAGATACACCCGTGCGGAGCTGTCCGAGGTGCTGACCAGCGAATTCATGCTGCTTGCCAGAACCAAGGGTCTGACCAAACGGCAGACGATCTATCGCCACGCACTGCGCAACTCCATGGTCGTCATCTTCCCGTCCATTCTGTCGGAGTTCGTTTCGGTGCTGTCCGGTTCTCTGATCATCGAGAAGATGTTCGCCATCAACGGCGTGGGAGGTCTGTACCTGAACTCGATCACCTTCCAGGACTACGACTTCTTTATGCTGCTTTCCTGCTTCTACACCCTGGTCAGCCTGACTGCCGGGATCGTTATCGACATCAGCTACGGATTCATTGATCCGAGAATCAGAATGGGGGCGAAGTAAGTATGGCAAACACAAATCAATACGAAAATATCCCTGTGGAGAAGTTTCAGTTTGCCCAAAAGAGCGACCTTTCTCACGACAAAAAGCTGGACACCAAGCCGGTGAGCTATTTCCAGGGTGCTTTCAATCGCTTCAGCAAAAACAAGGGTGCCGTGGTCGGTGGGATCGTGGTGCTGTGCCTGGTCCTCTTTGCGATCATTGCACCGTTCTTCACCGCCTTTAAGCCGGCCTACTACGACATGATGTACGCCTACGTTTCGCCCAAGAACGACCTGTTTGACAAAATGGGTCTGGATTTCTGGGACGGCTGTAAGGTCAAGGACACCAACAAGGTAGGCTATCTCCGTGACCTGGCGCTCATGGAGGAAACGGGCCGGGATGTCATCAAGGATGGCGAATACACCATCAATGACGAAGGCAATTATATCTACCGGTATGACACGTACTTCGGCGTGGGCTTTGGCAAATACAAGATCATCTCCCGTGAAGAATTTGCCGCACTCCAGGCCTACCAGAACGAGACCGGGATCCAGGTGCTGTATCCTGTGGTCTCCATTTCCGAACGGAACAAGATGCTGGAAAAGAACAAGTACGACGCCAACATCTATTATAAGACCGAAAATCCCCAGGCATCGGTGCTTCGTCCCAAGCTGGACGCAGACGGCAACTTCATTCCCAATTACTGGACATACGAGGAAGGCGATGCTTCTGCCACCATGTCCAAGTACGACTCTCTCCGGATCGAAGGACAGGACGGCTTTGTGGAAGACGGCAAGACCTACTACTACGCCTACGGTCGTGAAGTGGACGGCGGTGTCGAGGTGCGGGTGGAGTACTATGAGTACTACATCTACAACCACACACGCCTGAAGAACGATGGCATCACCGAACCCAACTTCCTCTTTGGCACCACCGAGACAGGGAAGGACATCTTTGCCTGCCTGGCCTACGGTGCCCGGTTCTCCTTCATCTTCGCCAGCGTCGTGGCCGTGGTGAACTTCATCGTCGGTGTGATCTGGGGTTCCATTGCCGGGTACTTTGGCGGTCGAGTGGACCTGTTTATGGAGCGTTTTTCCGAAATTCTGGGCGCTGTGCCCACCATGATCGTGATCACGCTGCTGAAATACCATATGGGTTCCTCCAGCCAGGCACTGGTACTATTCATAGCATTCTTTGCCACCGGCTGGATCGGCATGGCAGGCACGACCCGTATGCAGTTCTACCGCTTCAAGAACCAGGAATACGTGCTTGCAGCCAGAACACTGGGGGCCAGCAACAAGCGGATCATGTTCAAGCATATCTTCCCCAACGGCCTGGGTACCATCGTGACCAGCGTGGCATTGGTGATCCCGTCCATGATCTATTCGGAGACCAGCCTGTCGTACCTGGGTATCATCAACCTGGAAGCCGGGAACACCACCAGTGTGGGTACGCTGATCGCCGCCGGACAGAAGTCCATCATGGCAAACGCTGCGTATGTCTCCTTCTTCCCGTGTGCATTCTTAGTGCTGCTGATGCTGAGCTTCAACCTGTTCGGCAACGGCCTGCGGGATGCGTTCAACCCGTCGCTCAGAGGATCGGAGGATTAAGATATGAATACGATGGAAAAAGAAGTAAAGCTATCGGTACACAATCTGCGGATGTCCTTCCGTACGGATGCAGGTAAGGTACGGGCAGCAAGAGATATCTCCTTCGATCTGCACAAGGGTGAAACGCTGGCGATCGTGGGCGAATCCGGTTCCGGCAAGTCGGTGACCGCCAAGGCCATCATGGGCATCTCTGCAGTCAATGCCATCCACGAAGGCGGCGAGATCCTGTACGACGGCAAGGACCTGATGCGCATCCCGGAAGAAGAAATGCACAAGCTCCGTGGGGACAAGATCGCCATGATCTTCCAGGATCCCCTGTCTGCGCTCAATCCCATCATGCGTGTGGGCAAGCAGATCACCGAAGCTATGCTGCTGAAAAACAAGGCAAACCGGCACGAAGGTCGGGAGACGTTCAATAAGATGCTGGCGGATCTTTCTGCCATGATGACCGCAGCATTGGACGCCGGTGCCCAGTGCAATATTCCGGCTGCCGAAGTGCCTCACTATATCAAGACCTTTGACGACTTCAACATCTGCGCCATCAAGCTGGAGAACAGCTACAACGCTGCCCATACGGCCGCCGAGGAGCTGATCGCCATCATCGATGAGTTTTTGTTCCTGACCGAAAAGAAGCAGAAGGTGGACGTGGTATCCACGCTCAATCTGATCGGGCACAAGCTGGACGATATCAACGACAAATATTTCACGGTGGGCTATACCGATGTGCTGAGCAAGCATAAGGCAGAGCTGGCTACCGTCAAGCGTGCCGAAAAAGCCAAGCTGACGGTGGTGGACAGCGTGAAAAAGGTCGTCACCATGAGTACGAGCAAGATCGAGGCTTCCAAAGAAACGGCAGATACGCTGGCGAAGATCCGGGAGACCGCCGAAAAGATGCTGGCACAGACCCGGTATGATTTCTTCCGCATTGGGTATTATATCTACAAAAATCCAAATGAGGATCTGAGCAAAATGCCGGCGGAACAGGCAAACGAAATGGCCTACAAGTTCCTGAACGAGGACTTTATGGATTCGTTTATCCAGCTGGAAAAGATCGCCGTCAAGTACTCCAACGACAAAATACTGGAGAATAAAAAGAAGGCCATCGAGGAGCTGGAGAATGCGGTTCGATTCTTCGAAAAAGGCGGCTTCACCGAAAAGGATGCGGAAGAGTTCTGCAAGCGTGTGGACACCTGCGTCCGGGACACCATCGATCCGCTGACCCCGGTGAAGGACAGCTTAGCCTATACCTCCGGCGGTGCGCTGACCCGTGAGGTGGAGAAGTATTTCTTCTATATCAAGAACAATCCTAAGGAAGAAGAACGCTTTGCCAAGCAGACTGCCAAGAGAGAAGCGCTGCTGGCCAAGGGCAAGAACGTGGATTGGGAGGTCATTCCCAAGTCCGTCATTCCACCGGAAGAACAGATCCAGTCCATCGTTTCTGTGATCAACCGTGTGATCGACAAGCTGCGTGCGGATCTGGACAATGCGGCAAGCTTCGATGTGGACAAGCGCTGCATCGAGATCATCGATTTCCTGAAGGAAAAGGCATCCCAGGTGGTCAATACGCTGACCAAGCGGATCGCCAAGGAAAAGGCCATCAAGCTCATGGAAGAGGTCGGTATTCCCGAACCCCGGATCCGCTACCGGCAGTATCCCTTTGAGTTCTCCGGCGGTATGCGGCAGCGTATCGTAATCGCCATTGCCCTGTCCGCCAATCCCGATATCCTGATCTGCGACGAACCGACCACGGCTCTGGACGTGACCATCCAGGCGCAGATCCTGGAGCTAATCAATCGCCTGAAGAAGGAGCACGATCTGTCCATCATCTTCATCACCCATGACTTAGGTGTCGTTGCCAACATGGCAGACCGGATCGCCGTCATGTACGCCGGGAAGATCGTGGAATACGGTACGGCAAACGAAGTGTTCTACAATCCACAGCATCCCTACACCTGGGCACTACTGTCGTCCATGCCTGACCTGGATACCAACGAAAAGCTGGACGCCATCCCCGGTACGCCGCCGAACATGATCTATCCGCCGGTGGGAGATGCATTTGCGGCCCGGAACAAATATGCACTGCAGATCGATTTCGAAAAACAGCCGCCTATGTACGAGGTCTCTCCCACGCACTATGCGGCGACCTGGCTGCTCCATCCCAATGCGCCCAAGGTCGAAATGCCCAAGATCATCACAGAGCGTATCAAGCGTATGAAGGAAAGGGGAAGCAACGATGTCGAACAACAATAACGAAGTTTTGCTGAAGGTCGATCACTTGTGTCAGTATTTCCGCATGGGACACAAGGATCTGAAGGCTGTGGACGACGTCAGCTTTGAGATCAAAAGAGGCGAAGCCTTTGGTCTTGTGGGGGAATCCGGCTGCGGAAAGACCACCACCGGCCGTTCCATCATCAAGCTGTACGATATCACCTCTGGTAACGTATATTTCAAAGGACAGAGAGTCAGCGCCGGTACCCGTTCCTATAAGGACGCCATAGCCAATGCCAACAAGGACGCGGCGGAGAAGATCAAAAAGCTGCGTTCCGAGAACACGGCAGAAGCCAAGGCAGAGATCGAGCGGATCCAGCGGGAACTGAAGGAAACCGTAGCCGAAAACAAGCGGCTCATGCAGGAAGCCGTTGCCGACTGCAAGGGTGTCGACAAGCGATATGCCGCCACCAGACTGGCCGAGCTGAAAGCGGAATACGATGAAAAGTTTGCTTCTGCTGCAGGGGATCCCGAAAAGCTGCAGAGCTTGAAACGGGAATATGCAACCCAATGTCGTGTGGCAAAGAAGAGCAAGCTGATCACCCAGATCCAGATGATCTTCCAGGACCCCATCGCCTCTTTGGATCCCCGTATGACCGTCCGGGACATCATCGCCGAAGGTCTGATCATCAACGGCGTCACCGACCAGGAATACATCAATGAAAAGGTGTACGAGATCCTGGAAACGGTTGGACTGGTACGGGAACACGCAGACCGCTATCCCCATGAGTTCTCCGGTGGTCAGCGGCAGCGTATCGGTATCGCCAGAGCGGTGGTCATGCAGCCGGAAATGATCATCGCAGACGAACCCATCTCTGCACTGGACGTATCCATCCAGGCACAGGTCATCAACCTGCTGAACGATCTCCGGGACAAGCTGGGGCTTACCATCCTCTTTATCGCCCATGACCTTTCTGTGGTCAAGTATTTCTCTGACCGGATCGGCGTCATGTACTTCGGCAAAATGGTGGAGCTGGCCGATTCCGAGGAGCTGTTCAAAAATCCCCTGCATCCGTACACACGTTCGCTGCTGTCGGCCATTCCTTTGCCGGACCCGGTCTATGAAAAGCAGAGAGTCCGTGTGACCTACAATCCATTGGCCGAGCACGATTATGCGGTGGATACGCCTTCCTTCCGGGAGATTGCACCGGGACATTTCGTCCATTGCAACGACGCCGAGGAAGCCAAGTATCAAAAGATGCTCCACTGACGGAACGGATGGGCAAAGAGATTGAATACGGATAAAAAGAAGGTATGGATCAAATACGCCGTTTGCATCGGTGTGGCTTCTCTGATCACGTTGGCTGTGTTCGCCATGAAGGGCTTTTTCACGGATCGAATCGAAGCCAACCTGGCGATCCTGGCAGACGGGTTCACCGTTTCCGGTACGCTGCTGACAGCGTTTGCCGGGTTGCTCTATGTGCAAGGCGAAGGTGTGTTCATTGGTATCACCTTTGTGCTGCGGAACATCGTGCAGGCGTTTCTGCCCATGGGTAGACGACACCACGAGTTCTACGGCGCCTACCGGGAACGCAAGATGAGCGAGCTGAAAAAGCAAGGCGACCATTGCCTGCTTGTGGTGGGACTGAGCTGCCTGGCCATCGGCATTCTGTTTACGGTGATCTGGTACACAAAATACTATCAGGCACCGGTAATCTGATCCCATATGTACAGCAAAAAACCGACCGAACTTCCCAGCGTATGGGAGGCTCCGGTCGGTTTTTGTTTGTCTTGCATTTTTAGGAAAATATCGTTTTCTCTTCCTGCTGCAGTACGGCCGCAAAGCGAAGCATCTGTTTCCGGGACGACACGCCCAGCTTGCCCAGCAGATTGTGGTTGTGGTACTTCAGTGTGCTTTCCTGGATGTGCAAAAGCGGTGCGATCTCCTTGGCGGTCTTGCCGCTGAGATACAATTCGAACACCTCACGTTCCTTATCCGTCAGGGTCTGCAGTCCGGCCTTGAAGTTTTCATATTCGTACGGATCGATCTCGTCTTTCCGGGAATAGGCAAGGCGTTCTGCGGTCTTGGTGGCCTCGGCATAGCGATCCTGCATTTCTTCCACCGCACTGATGGCTTGCTCCTTCTCCGATTCGGCACGGGTCAGGGTCTCCGCATGGATCCGATCCTGCTCCGTCAAGAGGGCAAGCAGGTCGTCTGTCGCGGTGGTCTGGGCTGTGGCATCGGTGTATTTCTTCTGTTGGATCTGCGCCAGATCCTGCTTGATGGGCTGTATGTATCGCTTGGTGAAATAAAAGGTCAGCGAAAGTGCCGCCACCAGGAACACGACAAACAGAAGGATCCCACGGGCCATATCCCGGAACACCATGCCGTCGTAATCCTGCTTGGGAATGAGTACGCTGATGTAGGTGGCGCCATCTCCCGGACACAGACCGATCTCCCGGGTGATCCCGATATACGCATCGGTGTCGCTGGTGTAGATCGTCATGCCGTCTTTCCCGGTACGGGACTGAAAATCCCCATTGGGCTCCAAATAATACGCATCACGCACACCGGCGCTGAGGGTGTCGTTTGCCAGCTCCAGTTCGTCCTTGCTTCTGGAAATGCAGAAGATGGCCCGATCCAGCTCCGACTGCTGGGCAAATTGCTGCTTAAAATAGCCTTCGCTGATCTCAAAGCCGCAAAGCCCATAGAAGGTCCCATCGGCAGAGAGCAGGGGAATGGTCATAAGACACACGTGCTGGTCGGTGCCGGGCAAAAGAACCACATCGGATATGCGATAGCTGGAACGCAGAGGGAACGAAGCCTCCGTTTTCAAGGCGTCATAGGATGGAAACCGATCGGTGCGAAATTCCAGCCGCCATTTCCGGTGGGGCATACAGTCGTGGGCCTTGCCGATATGGGCCAATCCCCGGTACAGCAGCACACGGGTGTCCACCGTTTCCAGGCTGTTGCGCTGCAAATAGAGCCCCGTACGAGACAGTGCCGCATCTTCCACCTGGCTGTTTACCTGGGTATCCAGCACAACAAAGGCACCGGAGCAGTCCGCTTCCCACAGCTTGTGCCGCAGTGGCTCGATCAAAGCCTCCTGCAGGCCTTCGATATGGTTTTCCGCATCGTGCAGTGCACCAAATGCAACATCGTTATTGGTAAGATAGCCATCGATCTGTTCCGTGAGCGTCTCCGAAAGCTGCACGCTCATCACTGCTAAATTGTCGAAATAGGTGTCGATCTGTTGCTCAAAAACCGCTGTCTGGAACTGCAGCATCGACGCCACACGGTCACGAGTGCCGGTGAAGGTACCCAGCAGCGAAAGCGTGGTGAGCAGCAACAGCAGCAGAAGCACCGCAAAGAGAAGCATATACCAAACCAGCTTGCGCTGCAAAGACTGTTTCCTTGGAGGATGCAAGGACTGCGTCCTTCGAGGATTGGCAAAATTGACCATGCTGCCACCACCTTATTGTACGTTCTGGAACAGCTCCCATGTCTCCTGAACCAGATCTGCCGCATTTTCACCACCGGCATACCGGGCAGGAGAGCTTTTGCTGTTCCCGCAGGACATCGTACAGGGCATAGATCCGTGTGTAGTACCCCACAAAGGCCGGTTCCCGCACAGCCGTTGCCGTTTTTTGGACGGTACGCAGGGCCGTGTACAGATTCTGGTAGGCGGTGCTGGCAAAGTCGTAGTCTTCGATCGCATCAAAGGCATCCACGCTGACGGGCATATAGCCGGTCTCCACGCAGAATGCCAGGTTCCGTTCCCCTGCCGTCAGCCAACGGGCAAACACAGCCGCCGCCTCTGCCTTTTGTTCGGTGGTCTTGTAGGCGCAAAGTCCCACACCGGCCTGCGTCACCAATAGATCGGTACCGGCAGCAGTCGGTGTAGGCAGCACCTGCAGATCCATAGGCTCCGAGGTGTTGTCCGGATAGGTGACGGTATCGTTATAGTACAGGATCGAGGCAGAGGAACCCAGCCCACACATGACTTCTCCAGTCATCACCTGGGTGTTGGAGTACAGGTCAGACACGATCACGTGCCCCTTGACCAGCGCATCCGCCAGTACATCCCAGCCTTCACGCAAAAGCGGCTCGTCAAAATCGTACCAGCCTTCGCTGGTGTACAGCTCCGTGGCCCCTTTTTCCATGGCATACAGCTCCACCATGCGGATCGGGTAGTCCAGCGCACAGAAGGGCTTGCCACCGGACCAGGTGTAGTAGGTCTCAGCCGCCTTGAAAAAGCCTTCCCAGGTGGCAAGATCGTCGTAGATCACGCCTGTTTCGGCAGAAAACCGGTCAAATTGGGTACCGGCGATGAACAATAAATGGGTGGATTTGGAGATGGGGAACACCGAAAGCTGCTCCTCCACCATGCCGTCTTCCAGAAACGAGGGCACATACTCTGCCAGCTCCGCCTTGGAAAACACGTCCTGCCAGTCCAAGAGATTGTCGGCACCCAGCTCCATGGCGTTGTTGTGGCAGAAGAACAGATCGGGCATAGCAACAGAACCTGCCTCATCACGCTGGGCAGAAAGCAGCTTTTCGCCGATCTGTGCGGTGCTGGACATCAGCGAAACATTGATGATGATCCCTTTGTCCCGACCGGTGGTGCGGTTGAATTCTTCGATCAGGCGATTCATAGGCGAGTCGGCCTGCTCTCCGTATACGTGCCACATGGTCAGCGTGACAGGCTCATCCGGATCCAGCAGCGTCTTCTTACCGCAGCCGGAAAAGGTCGGCAGCAGCAGAGACAGCACCAATGCATAGAGCAGTAGGATGCGAAACTTCTTCATTTTCATAATTCCTTCTTTTCTTCCAAAACTGGGGGATTTTTTCGTGGACGCAGACGCAAATGGGGAAACGAGCCAAAGGCTGAGCGCCAGGGCACTTTTGGCGATTTTTTCACCAGGGTCAGCATTTTCGTTCCCCGATCTCTATCTTTTTGGCAATTTTTTTGGGTATATCCCCACCTTTTTGGGGTTTGGGTGGGGGACAAATGCGCCAAAATAGGTATAATATAGGTGCAGGGACTACAAAAGATATACAGTTCCAGAAATTACCACACGTGCAACGGTTGCAACAGTTGACGGTTTCGTGGGCCGTCTATGGTGCATAAGGACCTTTGGCACGTATGGGACATTACCACCGAAAGGCGCTCTGGTGCACGGGCCAGTGTACAGAGAGCCTGGCGATGGGATGGGATGTGTATCGGTCAAGAATGGGTTGGTTCTGCGGAAGTTATCCTTTGCACGCCAATGCAGGCAGAGCCAGCCTATGTTGTTCCTGATTATATTATACCATAGTTTTGGGTATCAGTCAATAAATTGACAATAAAAATTTGACTATGCGCAAAAAAATGTCTGTCGGTATCAAATGCCTTTCGGCGAAAATGTCGAGTGCCTTTGACGAAACATAGTTTGCCGGCAGATATAGGAGGATTTTGATCCATGAAGAAAAAGAAATATTCGCTTTCTCTGTGTTTGCTCTGTATGCTGCTGTTGACCGGCTGCACCACAGGAAACGCAGAGCTGGACGAAGCATTGAACGATACGCTGCTGACCGCCATGGGGGCGCTGGAGGATGGTGCATCTACCGAAGGCGACACGACCGCTGGTGAAGATACTACGGCTGAAGCGCAGGATACTACCGCCGAAGCCCAGGATACTACCGCCGAAGCCCAGGATACTACCGCTGGTGAAGACACCACGGCTGAAGCCGAAGACACCACAGCACCGGCCGTGGAGAACACCGATCCTGCTCCCGCCGATGAGGAAACTACGGCAGTGGCAATCGAACCCACAACGACCACAGTCTCCCATGAAGACAATCCCTATTGGGGCGCCAAGTATGCCTATCTGCAGGCCCTCATCGAGGAGCGTGGCTGCATGGGTGGTGTCATGTACGTCGAACTGGTGGGCAGTGACTGGAACGAGGAATATATCCGGGAGTGCCTGGAATACGATCGAGTGGTGGACTATATGTCCGTGTTTGGCAACGGTGCCGTGGTACTGGGCGAAGGGGAACAGCTCTTTGCACTGCTGCCGGGTGAGGGTGCCTGGATCACCGTTTACCCTTCGGAGATCACCGAGGACGCCGAATTTGTGGACGACCTGACCGCTCCTTTGTACGAGGGCGCAGTGGGTGAGCCGATCCTGCTCCGGTGCAACTACAGCGATTCGTACAGCAATGTTTACGTGACGGTGCAGAATGGGGAAGCCATGTACGAGCTGCGTCCCAACATGAGCGGAGAATATGCCTACATGATGGCACCGGCCGACGGCTGGCTCGACATTGCCCCGCTGGACATTCGTTCCCTGGGCTATGAGACGCTGCAATGGTTCCAGTACAACTACGGCTATGAGCTGGAGGAAGGCCTGGCAAACGGTTATGCGCTGGAATACATGGGGCCGGAATATTACTACAACCATTACCTTTTGAAGTTTGGTATGTATCGTGGCATGGACGACGACAGCGAAGAGATCGACACCTATGCGGAATATGCCGTGGACCTGACGTATACGTATAAAATGGATCCGGATACCGGCTACTACCAGGTGATCGGCGACGGTATGCTTTTCGACAGCATCGAGCAGGTGGAAATGTATCTGGAATCGCTGGATGACATGGTCAACACCGACGAAGCCGTTGGCTGATATAGCCACATCCGAAATATAAATATAACACGAAATCACACGATTGTATAGAAAGGAATCTGTATTATGGGACTTATCAAAGCAGGACTTGGTGCCATAGGCGGCACACTGGCAGATCAATGGAAAGAGTATTTCTACTGTGAAGCACTGCCGAAGGATGTGTTGATGCGCAAAGGCGAAAAGCGTGTCAGCGGTCGCTCTACCAACACCAGAGGCAGCGACAACATCATCACCAATGGTTCCGGTATCGCCGTAGCCGATGGACAGTGTATGATCATCGTGGAACAGGGCAAGATCGTGGAGGTCTGCGCCGAACCCGGTGAATTTACATACGATAGCTCCAGCGAGCCTTCCATCTTCTCCGGCAGCCTGGGCGAAAGCATCAAGGAGACCTTCAAGACCATCGGCAAGCGCTTCACCTATGGCGGCGATACCGGTATGGATCAGAGAGTCTACTATTTCAACACCAAAGAGCTGATCGACAACAAGTTCGGTACGCCCAATCCGATCCCCTTCCGGGTAGTGGATTCCAAGATCGGTCTGGACATCGACGTGTCCGTACGCTGCTCCGGTGTGTACTCCTACAAGATCGCCGACCCGTTGCTGTTCTACACCAACGTATGCGGCAACGTATCCACCGAATATACCCGTGATGAGCTGGATGGCCAGCTGAAGGCAGAATTCGTCAGCGCTCTGCAGCCGGCCTTTGGCAAGCTCTCCGACATGGAGCTGCGTCCGAACCAGATCGTCACCCACAATACCGACCTGGAAAACGCCATGAATGCGGCACTGTCCGAAAAATGGGGTGCGCTCCGTGGTCTGACCGTGGTCAGCATCGCCCTGGGTTCCGTGACCCTGCCGGACGAAGACGCCGACCTGATCAAGCAGGCACAGCGCAATGCCATCAACCGTGACCCCACCATGGCCGCCGCTACCCTGGTTGGTGCCCAGGCAGAAGCCATGAAGACCGCTGCCGGTAACTCTGCCGGTGCGATGACAGGCTTTATGGGCATGAACATGGCTGCCGGTGCCGGTGGTATGAACGCCCAGAACCTGTTCGCCATGGGTCAGCAGCAGCAAGCACAGCAGCAGGCACAACAGCAAGCCGCAGCTGTTCCTGCCGCCAACGGTTGGAAGTGCTCCTGTGGTGTCACGGCTACCGGTAAGTTCTGTCCCGAATGCGGTGCCAAGAAGCCCGAACCCAAGCCGGCCGGTGGTTGGACCTGCAAGTGCGGCGCTACGGCGACCGGGAAGTTCTGCCCCGAATGCGGTTCTCCCAAGCCTGCTGAGGACGATGGCTGGACCTGCTCCTGCGGTGCGGTGAACAAGGGCAAGTTCTGCGCCGAATGTGGTGCCAAGAAGCCGTCCGGTGTGCCCCAGTATCGTTGCGACAAGTGCGGTTGGGAACCGGAAAAGGGTACCAAGCCCCCGAAGTTCTGCCCGGAATGCGGTGACCCCTTCGACGACGGCGACCTGGTGTAATAGGCCCGGTATGGCATACCGCATATAACGATACCAATAATGTTATACCCAAATAATACGGAGGTATACTATGGGACTTTTCGATAAAAAATACTGCGACGTCTGCGGTGAGAAGATCGGCCTGCTGGGCAATCGGAAGCTGGAAGACGGCAACCTGTGCAAGGACTGCGCCAAAAAGCTCTCGCCCCTGTTCAACGAACGCCGCCATTCCACCGTAGATGAGATCAAGGCACAGCTGCAATACAGAGAAGAAAACGCCGCACTGCTGGATGGTTTCCACCCGGATCGCCACTACGGCCGCTCCAAGATGATCTTTGTGGACACGGAAGCCAAGAAGTTTATCGTCACCTTCTATAGTGACTGGAAGGATGAAAACCCCGACCTGATCTCCTTTGACCAGGTGAAGAACGTCCAGTGCGAGGTTAAGGAAAATCGTTCGGAGATCTACTACAAGGACAACGAAGGCAACAACAAGAGCTATTCGCCGCCTCGTTACAACTACGAATATTCCTTCATCGTAAAGATCTTCGTGGAATCCCCGTGGTTTGACGAGATCAAGGTGGATCTGACCGGTACCCAATGTCCGGACAGCCCCCACAGCCCTGACTACCGGGATCTGGAATACCAGGTGAAGGAGATCACCGAGCTGCTTATGAACCGGGAGATCGTTCCCACCGCACAGCCTGCTGCAGCACCGGCCGCTAAGGCGGAGGATGGTTGGACCTGCGCTTGCGGTGCAGTGAACACAGGCAAGTTCTGTGCATCCTGCGGCAATCCCAAGCCGGAGAGCAGTGGAGTCAAGTTCTGCGGCAACTGCGGCTGGAAGAATCCCGATCCTGCCAACACACCCAAGTTCTGCCCGGAATGCGGCAGTAAGTTAGGGTAAGCCCTATGTGGAAACGGTGTATTCAGATGGCCATGCTGCTTAGCCTGTTGACCATCGGCATTGGCGGGTTGTGGAGCTGCAGCAAAGTGCCCACACCTGCCAGCCATACCCCGGAGGAGATCACAGCCGTTGCCATTTCCTATGCCGGCATGGATCGCAGTGTCAACTATTCCTTTTGGCTGCGGAATGAAGCAGATGCATGGCTGTTCGACGCCACCTGCTTTATCCACCAGAACGAAGTGGAAACCGAGCTGGTAGGCTGCCCCATCACGGCGGAAGAAAAGGATGCGTGTGTGGCGCTTCTGGTGGAAAACGACACGATCACCTATGTGGAAAACCATTCGTCCACAAACCAAAATCATGCAGCCGATGCAGAGAGCACCAGCATCGTATTGACCTTTTCGGACGGCACACAGTGCGTGGCCAGCGGAACACAGCCGGCACTGGAAGCATTTTTCTACAGCCTTGCCGAAACCTATGCGGATGCAGGATCCTCAGCATCTTAACACAACATAACAAACAGTGACAGAAAAGGAGTTATACCTATGGCTAACAAGTGTGCGATTTGCGGTGCAGAAGTCAATTTGATCCAAGGACAAAAGCTGGCAGACGGTAACTATATTTGCCGGAAAAACTGTCGTTCCAAGTGCATGAAGGTGTTCGACTGTGTGCACGCCGACCTGAACCAGGTGCAGGCCCACATCGCCCAGGTGGAAAGAGGTACCAAGCTGTGGGAGCATTACTTTGTGCCGAAGCTGAAGGAAAAGGATAAGGAAAAGAAGCTGCACAACTTCACCGGCAATATCTACATCGCACCGGATATCGGTCTGATGGCCATGGTCCAGGTGACCTACAAGTTCATGTTCTTCGGCAAGGAGACCCGTGCCTGCGTATATCGCATCGCCGACATACGGGACTACGAATACGAAGAAGAAGAAAAGAAGACCAGCAACGGCACCGAAAAGGTGAGAAATATGCGTGTGTCCTTCGTGAACACCGAAGGTATGTACGAGTTCCGGGAAAGACTGAGAAGCACCGGCGACTACAACGCATTCCTGAAGTACTTCAACGAACTGTTCAAGATCGATAAGACCTTCAGCAACGCCAAGAACACCTGGAAGCAGCAGATCAATGCTGTGAAGGGCGTAGCAGCTGGTATGAAGGCTGTCATGGGCGGTGCAGACGATGCTATGGATAAGGCTGCTGCTGCCGGTCAGGCCCTTGACGAAGCGGTACTGGGCGATAGAGCCGATCTGGCCAGAAGAGCCGACGAAGCTCTGGCTGCATTCCCCGGCTGAGCATAAGATAAAGAGCATAAGAGGATGGGATAAGGTTATCCAGAGAGCAATGTATGGATAGCCTTATTCCGATATAAAAGCATTCTATACTGGAATCGAAACATACGAAAGGAGGGAACCCTTTGGCCAATTTACAGGAATACAAGTGCCCTTGCTGCGGTGGTGCCATTGCCTTTGACAGCACCCTGCAAAAAATGAAGTGTCCCTATTGCGATACCGAATTTGACATGGAGACGCTGGCCGGTTACGATGCCGATCTGCAAGGGGAAAAGGCCGACTCCATGGAGTGGGAGACCACAGCCGGCAGCGAATGGCAGGATGGCGAGGCCGATGGTCTGCGTTCCTACGTCTGCAAGTCCTGCGGCGGTGAGATCGTGGGAGACGCCAACACCGCTGCTACCGCTTGTCCCTTCTGCGGCAATCCCGTGGTCATGATGGGACAGTTTGCCGGGGCACTGAAGCCGGATCTGGTGATCCCCTTCAAGCTGGACAAGAAAGCCGCCAAGGAAAAGCTCATGTCCCATCTGGAAGGAAAACGCCTGCTGCCGAAGATATTCAAGGATCAAAACCATATCGACGAGATCAAGGGCGTGTACGTGCCGTTCTGGCTGTTCGACACCGATGCCGAGGCACAGGTGCGCTATCGTGCCACCAAGCTGCGCCGTTGGAGCGATGCCCGGTATGACTATACAGAGACCCAATATTTTTCCATCTACCGTGGCGGTCACGTGGGCTTTACCGGCGTGCCCGTGGATGGCTCTACCAAAATGGCGGACGACCTGATGGAGTCCATCGAACCCTTCGACCTGTCGGGTGCCGTGGATTTCCAGACTGCCTATCTGGCAGACAAATACGATGTCAGTGCCGAGGACAGCATCGAGCGAGCCAACGCCAGAGTCAGAACCTCCACACAGGATGCCTTTGCCCAGACGGTCACCGGCTATGCTTCCGTTACGCCGGAGAAGAGCAGCATCCAGCTGTCCGGCGGCAAGGCACGCTATGCCCTGTATCCGGTGTGGCTGCTGAACACCACCTGGAACGGGAACAAATATGTTTTTGCCATGAATGGTCAGACCGGCAAATTTGTCGGCGACCTGCCGCTGGACACCGGTGCCGCCACCAAATGGACGCTGGGACTGACCGCCGGCCTGGGCGTTGCCATCTATGCAGCCGTATGGCTCATTCATACGATCTTGTAAGGAGGTACATACGATGAAAAAACGGATATGGATCTCCTGCATGGTGGTGCTGCTGTGCGTGCTGTCTCTGCCCATTGCCGCAGAGGATGGCTTTGTGAATGCCTATGTGCGCTTTGTCGATATAGCAGGACTGCTCACCGAAGAGGAAGGCGCTGCCCTGACTGCACGGCTGGATGAGATCAGCGTTCGCCAGAGCATGGACGTGACCATTTTGACCACCGATACCATGGACGGCGATTCCGCTATGGACTATGCGGACTATGCCTATGAACTCTTCGAATTTGGCTACGGCGACGACCGGGACGGCCTGCTGCTGCTGGTCAGCATCGAGGAAGGCGAATGGTGGATCTCCACCTGTGGCTACGGGATCAAGGCCTTCACCGATTACGGTATCCAGTATATTGGCGATGCGATCCAGCCATATTTGTCCGACGGGGACTTTGTGACCGCCTTTGACACCTACGCCACCCTGTGCGATTCCTTTATCACCCAGGCAAGAGCCGGCGAACCCTTTGACATTGGCGAAAAACCGGACGAACCTCTGTCGGTATTGTGGATCCCGGGTGCGTTGCTCATCGGCTTTGTGCTTGCCAAGATCATTGTGGGCAACATGAAGAGCAAGCTGAAGACCGTGCGGGCCCAGAAGGCAGCCAACAGCTATATGAAAAAGGACAGTATGCAGATCACCGAAAGCCGGGATCTCTTCCTGTACCACACCGTGAACCGTACAGCCAAGGCAAACAGCAGTTCCTCCGGCGGCGGCAGCAGTACGCACCAGTCCGCTTCCGGTACGACCCATGGCGGTGGCGGCGGAAAATTTTAAGTAGGAGTGTTGACGATGGGACTTTTTGATAGACTGAAATATACAGCCGAAAAGAAGATCAAGGATGCGGCAGGAGATGCGCTGCAGTCTGCGGCAAAATCGGTGGGCACCAAGAAGGAGACCTTTACCTTCACGTCCCTGCCGGAAAGCTTAGCGGAAATGCAGCAGCTGCCGGAAGCCGCATTGGAGACCCCGTATCAGGCAGCAGCACTGACGGTTCTGGCTCTGTGTGCCTATGTGGCAGACCGGGATATCGGTACGGAAATGCTGAACTGGCTCCGTGGTCCTCGTCCCTTGAATGGGCAGGATATCTCTTTCCTGAACGACCGTTTCCGGGACGGCAAGACCTATCTGCCTTTTACCTATTTCGTTGGTGCAAAGCCGGACAACAACTATACGCCCACCGAGCCGTATAAGATCGTTGTAGAAAGCAACCACACCTCGGATGACGAAAAGGGATATATGAAGCTCTTTATCCCCTGTGGTGGCGCCGATGCACCCAGACCGATCAAGCTGCGCCAGCGTGGCAGTGACCAGAAATGGTTCCTGTGGGAGCAGTACCTGCTGACCGGCGTCCAGACCCCCAAGGAAGCCGACCCGTGGGCATAAAAGAATAGGAAGGAAAGCCTGCAAATCCGATGGGTATTCGTACCAGACGGAGCTGCAGGCTTTTTGTGTGCAATTGTATCTTTTCTGTGACATCTATTGACTTTATGACAAAAAGTGCGTATAATAGAATGGACGTTACAGAACGTGCATTTTAGAAAAAAAGAGAGCCATCATGCCGCCGAAACCAAAATACACCAAAGAACAGATCATCGAAGCCGCATTGGATGTGGTATCCCAACAGGGAATGGATGCTTTGACCGCCAAGGAACTGGGTCATGCGCTGCACACCTCTGCCACACCGATCTTCACCGTGTTCGATTCTATGCAGGCGGTGCAGGAGGCGGTAAAGGCAGCCGCCATGGAACGCTTTGCCTCTTACGCCCACAAGACCGATGTCGATATGCCCATCTTCAAACAGGTCGGCATACAGATGATCCTATTTGCTAAAGAAGAACCGAATCTCTATCGGCTTATATTTATGTCGAAAAACAGCGATGTAAAATCCTTTGCCGATATTTACGCACACCTGGGCAGCGTTGCCGAGGAATGTCTGGCGGCGATCCAAAGGGATTACGGCTTGTCCGGCGCGGATGCCAAAGCGCTGTTCGAGCATTCGTGGATCCACACGTACGGGATCGGTACCTTGTGCGCCACGGGAATGTGCGATTTCACCAAAGAGGAAATATCGGCAATGCTGACCCAGGATTTTACGGCTATGATGCTGCTGCTGAAAAAAGGAGAACGAAACAGATGAAGCGCATCGTTGGAATACTGTTTTGCATCGTGTTGCTTCTGGTTGCCTTCTTCCTGATCGGCCGATATGGCTGGAAGCTTTTTGGCTTTGGTGCCTGTGAGACTGCCGGGATCGAGCAGGTAGAGGTAGCAGAAAATCATGTCCATATCCGTGGCTTTTATCCCGGTTCCTTTCCGCAGGGCTTTTTGGGCTATCATGCCAAGCAGGTGGACGACACGCTGTACGTGGGCTTCCGGTTCAGCGGTGTGTTCGGCATTTTTGAAACCGGGGATTTTGATATTACAATACCTACAGAAGGGATCGTTACGCAGGTCGTGGTCAAAAGCGGAGAGCACGAAAACACGATCTGGTCAAAGGAGGAAATAAAATGAAAAAATCGATTTGTGGTGCGAATTGTGAACAGTGTCCGTCCAAGGAAGCCTGTCCCGGCTGTGCCAAGACCAACGGCTGTCCCTTCGGGAAGCAGTGCTTTGTGGCAAAATACATACAAGTCGGTGGCATGGAGCGGTATCAGGCGTTCCAAAAAAGCTTGATCGAGGAGATCAATAGCTTGCATATCGAGGGCATGGAAACGGTCACGGCGCTGTATCCATTGGTTGGCAGCTATGTCAATCTGGCATATCCCATCCCATCCGGCACGGTCAGGTTCTTGCAGGATGACGAGGTGTATTTGGGCACACAGGTGAGAAATCTTCTGGATGAAAGCGGCAAGACCTGCTTCGGCGTGGTGGCACGGGAAAGCTTTATTCTTGTTTGTACCTATGGCGTGAACGGCACAGACCCGGAGCTTGTGGTGTACAAAAGAAGATGAATGATGCGAAAAGCAGAATAATATAGGAGGTATACTATAAAAACACTGAAAACGATCCAAATCCTTGCCGAAATTGGAAAGGTGTTCAGCAAATGGATTTCCATCTGCTGTATCATCGGCCTGTGCGGCTGTGGGGTAGGCGCATTGGCAGTGCTCGTGGGTGCAGATACGCTCAAGCTCGGCGGCATCACGCTGCACAGCATTTTAGAGACAAAGGCAAATGTCAGCGTTGGCACGGTCCTGGCGTTTCTCGTAGTCGCTGCGATCCTATGTATCGGAGAATATTTTGTCGCTCGTGAGGCATATCGCTATTTCGAAAACGAGTTAAACGTTGGTACGCCCTTTACCATGGAAGGTGCCAAGGCGCTTTTGCATTTGGGCGTTTCGGCCATCTGGATCCCCATTGTGTCGGGTGTTCTGGCGCAGGTGGCACAGGGCGTGATCGCTCAGTGTATGCAGGATGTGGAAAAGTGCAGCATGGACGGCATTGACAGTGTGGCGCTGGGTGCCATGCTCGTTTTCACGTCCCTGCTATGTAGACACGGCGCACAATGCAAGGAGAGCAAAGATCGTGATCTTCAGTGATTTTGGAGGTCCGGTACAGGAGCTTGTATGGAAAGCTGCCGACCCTATGGCAGGAAAAGAGAATTGTCCCTGTAAAAAACGAAGTGTGAACGGCACGGAAATTGCGATGCCTGCCGGGCGCATCATGCTGGATCAAAACGGAAGCGTCCATGCGACAGGATGAAGAACAGCTGAACATAAATGAGAAACGCTGTTGGTGCGTGCGCCTGAAAAATATTATGGAAGGATCGCATAAAAAAGTACCCCGGTAGGGAAACTGCGAATGTGCAGGACCCACCGGGGTATTGTTTTAATCTGATTTTATTTTACCAACATAGATTTGATGTTCTTTCCGGCATAGGCGTCTGCGAAGGCTTCGTTGACTTTTTCTACAGGATAGCCCTTGCCCAGCGCCAGAATGCGTTCGTGCAGGGCAGGGTGATCGACGAGGAAGGTCAGATAGTCCCGCACATCCACCATGGAATATTGCGAGGAGCCCAAGATCTGCAGGGCCTTGAAGGTGATCAGCTCCGGCGAGATGGCAACGGTGCCTTGGTCGGAATATTGTCCGGGGATCAGATATACCCCACGGTTCCGCAGCAGCCCCATGCCTACCGGGATCGCAGCAGGAGCACCAGACGCCTCATAAACCAGATCCACGCCCAGACCGCCTGTGACCGCAAGCAGCTCTTCTGTCAGGTTTTCCACAGCCTGGTCTTCGTTCAGGTGGAATACCTTCTTCACGCCAAAGCCCAACGCCGCCGTCTCTCGTGCCGGATTCTTGCCGGTGGAGATGGCATACACGTTTTCCACACCGATGGCACACAGATACAGCGCCGCAAACATTCCCACCGGCCCCAGTCCCTGTACCACAGCGGTGTGCATGGAGGCAAGGTCGATGTTGGCACGCTTGGCAATGGAGAAGGCGTGGAGAGCTGTGGGGCCGGGGCAGGCGAAGGTGCAGACCATACGGGGATCCAGCTCTGCCGGGATCTTCACCAGATTGGCAAGGGGCGTGTAGTTGACCTCTCCGTAGCCGCCGAAGAAATGGGGTGCCTGGCTGACCGACTCCGCATTGGTGCACTGCATCCGGATACAGTTGGCGTCGTCTCCGGACAGGCACAGGGGACACTCCCCACAGGGCACCGCAATGTCGGCAATGACCGCATCTCCCACAGCCAGACCATAGGCAGCCGCTTCGGTGGGATCACAGTCGAACAGCTGTCCTACGAATTCATGACCCAGCATGGTCTCCGCATCACTGCCCAACCGGCCGGCGTGGATGTGCAGGTCGGTGCCGCAAATGCCACTGGCCAGCAGCGTGGACGCACCATAGCCCGGCGGTGGCGGCAGAATGGGATATTCCCGGATCTCGAAAGGGACGTCGTGTCCCATAAATACAGCACATTTTGCAGTTTTATTCATGATATGTATCCTTTTTAAAAATGATTATCCGATCTGTGCGTGCTCTGTCCGGTGCAGGATGTCTTCCTGTACGTCCCGCCCCAGCGTCACAAAGTAGGCCGAGAAGCCGGACACCCGTACCACCAGATCGCCGTAGTTTTCCGGGTGCGCCATAGCATCCTTCAGGGTCTCCCGGGATACGCAGTTGATCTGCACCTCCTGTCCCCCACGCTGGAAGTACACCTGAATGGCGGCCGTCAACGCAGCACGCTTCACCGGATCCGTCAGCATATCCGGCGTGTATTTCTGGTTGACCACGGTACCGCAGGAGACCAGGCGATAGTCCGGCTTGCACAGGGACAAGAACGCAGCCGTAGGCCCATGTCTGTCCACGCCATAGGTGGGAGATGCCGCATCGGACAAGGGTGTGCCCGACAGCCGTCCATCCGGTGTCGCACCGGTGACATACCCTGCAGAGACGCTTTGGGTGTTGCTGGCAATGGCTGTGTAAAAATCACCGCCGTCTCTGGTGTGGTACTGGGAGAATACCTTGTGCAGATATTCCACATACCAGATGGCATATTTGTCTGCGAAATCGTCGTCGTTGCCGTACTTGGGTGCATTTTGCAGCTGGGCACGCAGGGTCTCATAGCCTACAAAATTGGCTTTCATGGCGTCTCGCAGCGTGGTGAGAGAGCAGACCTTGTCGATATAGACCAGCTTTTCCACAGCCGCCAGGGAATCCGCAATGGTGGCGATCCCCATACAGCCGGCGCCGTGGACGGACGGATACACCGCACCACCGCAGTTGATGTCCATGCCCCGGTCGATGCAGTCGTCGCAGAACAGGGACATAAAGGGTTGGGCATAGTGGCGATAATTGTACCGTTCGTTTTCGTTGTTGAACACCGCCACATACTCCGAAGCGGCAAAGGCGATCTGTGCTTCAAAGGCCTTCATGAAGTCGTCCATGGTAGTCAGGTCTTCCAGTGCACCGGTGTCGATACCCAAATAATTTTCGTCCAGGGCAGAGGTGCCACGATAGAACACCGCTTCCAAAAATTGGGGCACGTTGAACCGACCATCGGACCAGGCCGGCTGCTTGCCGGGAATGAAGTTTTCGATGCAGCCTACAAAGCAGTAGTTCCGGGCGTCGGGCAGGGAATAGCCGTGGGACAGCAGAGCCGGAATGTTGACCCGGTCGTTCATCAGCGCCGGATAGCCCAGCCCGGTACCGATGACCTGCAGGCATTCGTCTAAGAATTTGTCGGGCATTCCTTCGTGGAGACGGGCAGACAGATTGGGGCCGGGCACATTGCAGTCTCGCACCGCATGGAGGATCACGTAGGACAGCTCGTTGATCCCTTCGTCTCCGTCCGGTGTGATACCGCCGATGCAGATGTTTACCGTGTCGTCGCCGCCCAGCCAACGATGCTCCGTGAGCTTGATAAAGGTGCAGCCGAACAGATCCTCTGCATCCTGTGGTGTCAGGATACCGGCATCGATGTCGTGGCGATAGAAGGGGTACAGATATTGATCCATCCGTCCCAGCGCCATGGCGTATTTGCCCTGGAAGTGGAAGGTCAGGTGACACAGCCACACCAGATTCAGCGCCTGCCGCAGGGTCACGGGCTTGTCCCACACCACCTTGGCCAGATCGTCTGCCAGTGCGGTCAGCTCCTTTTGGCATGCCGGATCGGTCACAGTCCCAGCGGTCTCCCGTGCGGCTTCGCTGTGCCGGCGTACAAAGGTGGAGAACCCGGTCAGCACTTCCTTTTGGGCCAAAAGAAATTCCACCTTGTCCGGCTCGTCACGGTGGGCAGTCAAGGATGCATCGATCCGAGCCATGGTGCCGCCAATGCCTTCCTGCAAAAAACGATCGTAGCCGGGCGCATAGTGGTCGGAATTGGTCCAGAAGCCAAGCTGCCCGTAGGAACCGCACATGGCACGAGCCCGGCGCAGCTCCAGCGGATCCGGATCGGTCACAAAGTTGCCATGCCGGGACCCGGCGATCCGGTCGTGGGGATAGATGTATATAGGATAGTTTTCAAACCAGGCTTTCCAGGACAGAGCACAGGCCGTCACGGTGCCGTCTCCATAGTGCTGCCGCAGAGAACGATACCGCAGCAGTTCCGTTTGACAATATTCTCCATTGGGTTTCTGTTGTACCGCAAGCTTCATTTCGGTGAGATGGTTCATAAACAGTACCTCCTTTGGGTGAAGATAAGATCGCAGCCGACCACTGTGGGGGGACAGTGGAATAGGATACTGTGGTACCAGTGGGAATCCTTACGCTTATAGCATAGCGCTCTACCTACAGCATAACGCTCTGTTGTAAGTATAGCAGGTTTTGTCCGGTTTGTCCATAGGAAAAAACGAGAAATCTGGACAAATCTGCACTTTTTTTCGGCGCACACCTTGCAATTTATAGGAAAATCTGCTATAGTGTATACAAGGAAAATGTACAGCAGAAGGGAAGACGGATGCGCCATGGCAGAATATCAGTTGGCATTTTGCACGATGCCGCAGCTTCTTTTTGCCCATAGATTCAGCACAAGGCATTACGATCTGACATTTATGCCATCGGAGGATCAGGCCTGTGTGGAGATCACCCATGTGCGGCACGGCGACTGTCAAATCTGCTTTTTGGATACCGAAGAAAAGATCGACGTGCCGGAGAACAGCATGATCGTGTCCCTGTTCGAGCGTCCCCGGCGCATTGTATCGGTCACCTATCATGAGCACATCACCTTTGGTTTCCAGGCAGCCTATACCCACGTGGAGAACGGCGGACTGCGGCTTCCACAGGTACTATCCTTTGGGGAAGAGGAGAATCCACTGCTGCCGTCCATGGAACAGCTGGTGCTGCAAAGTGCCATCGATGCAGGCGCACCACAGAGCATGGGACTGGTCTATTCGATCTTAGGACAGTTATCGACACTGTATCTTTCCAATCAGCAGAAAAAGCAATATGTGGGACAGGAGCTGTACATCAAACGAGCGCAAAAATGCATCGTGGACAACATCGCACTGCCCCTGCGTGTGACCGACATCGCCGATTCGCTGGGCATATCCACCGGATACCTGAGCCACCTGTTTCACCAATATTTGGGGCAGACCGTGGTGGAGTACATCAATACGGTGCGGATCCGGCGTGTGGAGGAGCTGGTGCTGAACTACGGCATGGACATCCGGCAGGCTGGGGCCCAGGTGGGGCTGTCCGATCCCAATTATGTGAGCCGCCTGTTCCAGAAGATCCGTGGCTGCAGCCTGACCGAGCTTCGGCACACCCGATTCCAGCACCCAATGCGACCGGAGGAAAAACCGAAAGGATGACATAGGAACGATAAACGATAGAAGAAAAGGAGAACACACGATATGAACCATTGGCTATCGAAGAAACAATGCCTCTCTCTGCTTATGGCAATGCTGTTGCTTACGTCCTGTGGTGCTGCCTCTGGGAACGAAAGCGATCTGATAGAAAAAGCTCCCACGGAATCGGATACCCAGCTGGAAGACGTGACCGAGACGGTGTGGGATCCGCTGGCCCATCTGCCAGAACTATCCTACGATGGCAGCTGCTTTACCTTTTTGGTCACCGACACCGGCTATTTTGGAACCCAGGACATCCTGCGCACAGAGCTGAATGGGGAAGTCATCAACGATGCTGTGATCCAGCGAAACCAGCTTGTGGAGAGTAAACTGGATGTGGTCATTGCCGAAGTACGCAGTGACTCTGTGGCACAGCTGGCACGTGAGGCTGTACTGGCAAACGATCCCGGCTACGATGCTGTCTTTTCCCAGAGAGACATTGCCAATATGGCATTCGATGGTTCGCTGCGGGATCTGCTTTCGCTGCCCTATTTGGAGGAGGATGCTACCTGGTGGGATACCTATATTTTCGAAGAAATGGCACTGGACGGCAAAGCGTATTTTGGCACAGGCGATATCAGCTTGATGGACAACGACTGTACCTTGCTGCTTGTGTTCAATAAATATTTGGTGGAAGAATATGCGCTGCCCGATCCATATGCCATGGTGAATGACATGACCTGGACCTTTGACCGGTTTGCGGAAATGAGCGAAGCTGTGGCCACAGACTTAGATGGTGATGGTGCCTGGACCCAGGAGGATCGCTACGGTGTGAGCCTGGCCTATGACCATATCAACTACTATTATCGTGCTTTTGGCAGACGTTATTCCACACTACCCACCGGTGCTGAACCGATGCCGAAGGCGGTCACTCTGACAGAGCAGGATGTGGATTCCTTTACGAAACTGATGGCACTGTTCTCAGTAGAGCAGAACTGCTTCTTGATCAACAAGCTGAAAGCCGATGGGATCGTCCACACCTTCTCCCGTGAGCAGTTTACCCAGGATCAATACCTGTTTACCATAGCGGAGCCGCTGGTGTTCTCGGAATTCCGGGAGATGGAGCATGACTTCGGGATCCTGCCGCTGCCACTGTACGACGAAAACCAAGAGCGGTACTATACCGTATTGGATACAGCGTTCACCATGCTGTCGGTGCCGATCAGTGCAGAGGACGGCGATAAATGCGGTGCGATTTTGGAAGCGATGGCAGCCCAATCCGCCAAGACCATCACACCGGCATACAACGAAACACTACTGAAACGTAAATATTCCAGAGATAACGAATCGGAGCAGATGTTGGATATCATTGCTTCCAATCGCACCTATGATATGGCATCGATCTTTGGTTGGGGTGGTCTGGAATCTGTGCTGCCGACCCTGTTCCAAAATGGCGCCACGGATCTGGTGTCGTCCTATGCATCGGTGGAAAAAGCAGTCAACGCCAATATCGAAAAAGCAATAGCGAAGCTAACAAACTAACCGCATACCCAAAGGAAAAACACGCCTGCATGGCAGCTATAGAATAGGAGAGAACAACACAATGGATCTGTTGATTTTTGGTGGACAAAGCAATATGGAAGGGCAAACCTCTGGGGTGCCGGAGGATCTGCGGCCGGTGGCAGGTGCTATGGAATATCGGCTGCAGTCTCACGCCTATGTGCCGCTGCAGCATCCGGTTGGCGAGGACTTTGAACCCTATCTGGGCGGCGCCTGCTTCGGGCTTGGCAATATGGTGCCCGATTTCGTGGACGTGTATCGGAAATATCGCAAGGTGCTGGTGGCGGCAGTCCATGCGGCACAGGGTGCGACCAACATCGACCAGTGGGCAAGAGACGGTGCCATCTACCGGCAGGCCAAGGAAAAGATCGACGACTGCCTGCATACCTGCCAGCCGGAGCCCATCGAGAGACGCTACTACATCTGGCTGCAGGGCGAATCCGATGCCATCCGGGGTCTGTCCGAGGACGAATACCTGGAAAAACTCATCGCCTATAAAAATGCACTGAAAGAAGATTTCCAGATCGATAAATTCGGGATCATCCGTGTGGGCTACTTCTGCTACGATACGCCCTGGAAGGACGAAGCCATCATGCGGGCCCAGGAGCGTGCCTGCACACTGGACGACGATTTCCTGATGCTGACCCGGATCACAGCCAAGCTTGCCTACGACAAACGATACCTGAATCCCCAGGCCTCCGGGCATTACGACAACAGCGGTCTGGCTGTGATCGCTGCCGAAGCTGCCCGGACCTTGGGTATGTACGCTATGGGACTTTGATACAACGATAGGAGGACAGTATGATCCACAACGTATCCGCAAAGCAAATGACCGCACTGCTGTTGGCGCTGCTGCTGCTCACGTCCTGCGGCAGTACCACCGTGGAGACCAACAACGCCGATGAGACTACCGATACGGTCGCAGCACAGACTGAGATCGAGGAGACCGAAAAGCGTCCCGAGCTGCCGGAGGAGCTGACCTATGATGGCCTGACCTTCAACCTGCTGACCAGCTACTACAACGACTATTGCCACATCACCCGGGAAGAAGCCAACGGGGAAGTGCTGAACGACGCCATCTACAACATGGAGATCAACACCGAGGATCGGCTGGATATCGAGATCGTAGAGGACAAGCAGCAATACCACGCAGCGATCACCATGGCAAACGCAATGGTGGCAGCCGGAGACGATACCTATGCCGCCATGAACCAGCTGGATCGGTTCGCCATCGATATGATGGTGCAGGGCTCTCTGCGTCCCTTGGAGGAGGCACAGTATCTGGATCTGACGGCGTCCTGGTGGCACCCGGCGGTGACCGAGGAAATGTCCCTGGGTGGCAAGACCTACTACGCCGCCTCCGCTTCCAATTTGCTCATGTACGTGGATACAACGGCCATCATGGTCAACACCAACCTGGCCACCGATGTGGGCGTCTCCACGGAGGAACTGTACACGGCTGTGCGGAAAGGGACCTGGACTCAGGATATGCTGATGGAAAAGGCAGCCCTTGCCAAGATGGATCTGAACGGTGACGGCGAATACACCCGGGAAGACCAGTGGGGCATGACCTGCTTTGACGAAAATATTTTGGGCATTACACTGATCACAGCCGGTGGTGTCAAGGCCGTGGACAAGGATGAAAAGGACCAGCTGACACTGCTGTGGAACGATGCGGCCTACATAGACATGATGGAGAAGGCCTACGAGATCTTCCACAACGACGCCGTGTGGACGGAAAAGAACCAGGTGTACCGACATACGACTGCGGAGTTTGCCAGCGGAAATATTTTGTTCCTGCATGGTTTCTTCTTTGCTGTAGACCAACTGAAGGAAATGGAGGACGACTACACGGTCCTGCCGATCCCCAAGTACAGCGCCGACCAAGAGCAGTATATCTGCGCCAACTACGACGTGATGACCTACATCATGCCCAAGTTTGTCAGCGATACAGAGCTGTTTGGGGCCGTGCTGGAGTGGCTGTCCTACGAAGGAGAACGGCTGGTGAAGGATGCCTATATCGAGACCACCATGAAGTACAAGGCTGCCCGTGACGAGACCATGGCGGAAATGGTGCAGCTCTGCCTGGATACCTCCATGATCGACCTGGGCTGTATGTACTGCTACGACTGGTGCAGCTACGACGCCCTGTGGAACAACGTCTTCACCAAGCAGACCCTGACCTTTGCGTCCTATGCCGCCGGTCATGAAAAAGCCATCCAGAACCGACTGGACGAGATCCAGGACGCCTTGGCCGGTGAACAGTGATCCTGCATAAAATAAAGCATTACAAAACGGTATGCAGTGGTGTGTATCTCCCATGGGAAATTTCCCTATGGCGGTGCAGACCACGGGCATACCGTTTTTGGCATATGAAAACGCCCCCACACCTGTTGTGAGCAGGAGTGGAGCCGTGTCAGACCGAGATATTTTACGCAATAGATGGTTGATATTTGATAGAATCGGTCGGCGATGGTTCACACCGTTTTTTTGCCGGTCACCGCTTCGAAGTGATATCTGGCGATCCCCAGATCCAGCTTGGTGTAGAAGCCACTGCCGCAGGTCGCTTGTACCGTTCCGTCCGGCTGCAGCGTAAAATGGAATTTTTGCTGGTTCATAGCCGTGGGCGCCAGCAGTGCCGCTTCCATACCCTTCACGAACCAATCGGGCATTTGTGCGGCATTTTGGCAGACCTGCTGGATGGGCTTGCTTTGGTGTGCGATGCCCGGTGTGGTGCCGTATCCCAAGGAGATCAGGCAGACCTGCTTTTCCCCTTTGTCGACCACAGCCTTGCTTTTGCCGTGGCTCATGGCTACCCAACAGGTATGCAGTCCCAATTCCTGCGCCTTCAAAACGATTTTCTCGCCGTAATAGCCCAGCTTTTCGTCCAGCTTCGGGGATCTCTTCCCCACCAGGGCAATGTAGTTCTGCACGCCGGAAAACTTTCCATAGTGTGCCATAAAGGAATCAAAGCACTTGGGTTCGTCATACAGGATCTGTATGTGCAGCTCTGCTTCCCGGTTGCTCTCCTGCACAAGCGCATCCAGGACCGCACGCTTTTCCGGTTCGATGGGTGTGCTGCTATATTGCCGAACGCTGTGCCGCTGCTGCATGATCTCCAGGATCTCCATTTTTCTGATACCTCCTATATGGGTTTTGGTACGCGGGCTTTATGCTTCCTCGCCGCTCCGATCGGGCAGGGCCTGGGACAGCTCGACCGCCAGCTGCAGTGTGGTGATCAGCTTTGCCATCGATGCCATCTCCGGATCAAAGTAGTAGTAATTCTTGGTGCCCTCTTTGCGGACCTTGACCAGCCCGGCATTCTTCATGATCTGCAAATGGTGGGACACAGCCGGACGAGAGAGGTTGGTTTTCTTCGTGATCTCGCAGACCCGCACGCCATTGCACTGCCCCATTTTCAGCATTTCCAAAATGAGGTGCTGTCGTGTCTCGTCACCGATCGCCGTCAGGATCTGGGAGCAGGCCGCAAAATCGACTGCCAATGCCGCAAGCTGTTTTTGTATCTCCACAATTCTCCGTCCTTTCACTGACAAACCGCCATGGTTCAAGCGATGAAACCAAATAACAGATATAGTATAGCACATTTTGGGGCAAATGGCGTATCCGTAAAGAAAATCGAGTCCAATAAAATATGCTGCTGCCTTGCCGGAGATGGGCAGGATCACAAGTCCGTTCGTTTTCGCCTGACGCCATCGGTGAGCACAAACAGCGAAATCGGAACCGCCAAGAAAAACGGTGCATAGGTCCATAAGCCTGCGTCCGGTTTCGTATCCGACCGCAGGACACGCACGGGATCGTCCGGATCATACCAGACTGTGACGATGTCACCAATGCTTTCGTTTGGAAAATTTCCGGGAAATACATCCTGCCCGGTGTATGTGGTTCCGTTTACGGTATATTGAAAATAGAGAATATGCTTGACATTTTGGGTGCTCTTCCAATCGGTGATCACGGCCGCTGTGGGGATCCAATCGCTGTAGGCCAGGTCCATGGTGACGGTGCAGAGCATCGACAAAACGACCGTGATCAGGAGAAGGGTACAGAGCTGTACAGCCTTGCTAAATCGATTATTTTGGCATACCGTACGCAAAGCATCACTTTTCCACAAGCTCTCGTCCCATGAGCACGCCCATGATGGAAGCCATCATCAGTCCACGGGTCCAGCCGCTGGAATCGCCCAGGCAATGGAGACCGGCTACGCTGGTGTGGAAGTGCTCGTCCATTTTGATCCGGTTGCTGTAAAATTTCAGCTCCGGCGAATATAGCAGCGTTTCGATGGAAGCAAAGCCGGGCACCACGTGATCCACAGCCTGGATGAATGCAATGATGTTGGTCATGGCACGGTAAGGCATGGCAGAGGTGATGTCGCCGGCCACCGCATCGGGCAGTGTGGGACGCAGATTCGACTGGGAAAGCTCCTTGGGCCAGGTGCGTTTGCCGTCCAGAATATCGCCATATCGCTGTACCATAATGTGTCCGGCACCCAGCATATTGGTCAATTCGCCGACTTTTTGGGCATATTCGATGGGCTGGTTGAAGGGCACGCTGAAGTTGTGGGAGCAAAGGATCGCCAGATTCGTATTGTCGGATTTGATGTCCTTGTACGAATGTCCGTTGACCACAGCCAGATCGTTGTCGTAATTTTCTTGGCTCACAAAACCACCGGGGTTCTGACAGAAGGTACGCACTTTGTTCTTGAAAGGCTTCGGATATCCAATAAGCTTGGATTCGTACAGAACCCGATTGACCTGCTCCATGACCTCGTTGCGCACCTCCACACGCACGCCAATGTCCACGGTGCCGGGCTGGTGTGCAATGTTGTGTTCGGCGCAGATCCGCTCCAACCAATCTGCACCACGGCGACCGGTGGCGATCACTGTATGGTCTGCATAAATTTCTTCCGTTTGATTGCCGGTGGAATTGGTGATGATCACGCCACGACAGACCGCATCGTCCAGGATCAAATTGGTGCATTCCCAGCCGAACCGCATTTCCACGCCGTTTGCCAGCAAATATTCTTCGATGGCATGATAAATGTTCTGCGCCTTTTCGGTGCCCATATGCCGAATGGGACAGTCCACCAGACGCAGACCGGCCTGGATCGCCCGCTTCCGGATGTCCTTGACCTCATCGGTGTTGGCAAGCCCTTCCACATGGGTGTCCGCACCAAATTCGAGATAGATCTTATCGGTATAATCGATGGTGTCCTGCGCCAATTGTTCACCGATCAAAGACGGCAGATCTCCGCCGACCTCGCAGCTCAGGGACAATTTGCCGTCCGAAAAGGCACCGGCGCCGGAAAATCCGGTGGTGATGTGACAGTACGGCTTGCAGTTCATGCAGTGGCCGGTCTGCGCCTTGGGACAGTGGCGTTTTTCCACAGGCTGCCCTTTTTCCACAAGAAGGATTTTTTGCTTGGTTCCCCGGCGGATCATTTCCAAAGCGGTAAAAATACCGGAAGGACCAGCGCCGATGATCACGATATTGGTTTGCATATTCTCAATACTCCTATGATCCATATGTAAAATGCATATATTCCAACAACACAACGGCGGTGAAAATGTGGATCCATACAGGAACGCACATAGACACACCGCCATTGGTTCGCATCTATAGTATAACAGAAAAGGCACGATAAGTCAAGTGCCGTTGTGGATCGTTAGGGGCTGCAGCAACCCATTTGGCAAAGTGAAAAAAGCACAATGCGCTGCGGTGAATAGTTCGGAGACTACCTGGTGCAGAGGATCCTTGCCAAAGCGGCGGCGATCTTCTCAACATCCTCCTTGGTATTGTCTTTGCCCAGCGAAATGCGGATGGTCCCCTTGGCGTCGGTTTCCGGCAGACCGATGGCTTGCAGCACGTGGGAGATCTGTTGGTTCACGCTGTCGCAGGCCGAGCCGGTGGAGATGCTGATCCCCACAAGATCCAGGCGGTGCAGGATGGCTTCTCCGTTTTTGCCGGGAAAGGATAGACTCAAAAGCCCCGGCAGCCGGTTTTCGCCACCATTCCGGTGATACACAACGCCGGCATTTTGCAGCCTTCTCTCCAATAGAATTTCCAAATTATGGATATGCTGTCGGTTTTTCTGCAGGGCATTGCAGTTGTTTTGGAGCGCCACAGCCATGCCCACGATGGCAGCCACATTTTCGGTACCGGCACGATGCCCTCGTTCTTGAGCACCTCCGTCCAGGTACGGCGACAGCGCAATGCCCTCTCGGATGTAGAGGAACCCAATGCCCTTGGGACCGTTGAACTTGTGGGCAGAAGCGGAAAGAAAATCGACGCCCAGCGTATGCACGTCGATGGGGATATGCCCCACGGCTTGCACGGCGTCTGTGTGGAATCGGGCACCCTGGTCGTGGGACACCCGGCACAGGTCCCGGATCGGCTGGATGGTCCCGATCTCGTTGTTGGCAAGCATCACGGATACCAGCCTTGTGTCACGTGGAATGCAGGACTGCAGGTTTTCCGGCGTGATGTACCCATCCTCGTTGGGAGTCAGGTAGGTCACAGGATAGCCAAGCCGTTCGATGGCTGCGGCGCTGTGCAGGATGGCATGATGCTCAAAAGCCGTGGTGATCGTAGGGCGTCTTGCCGGATCGGCCAAAGCAGAAGCTTTGATGACCCAGTTGTCGCTTTCGGTGCCGCCGGAGGTGAAATAGATCTCCTCCGGATATGCACCGATGCAGTGGGCGATGGTCGCTCTTGCCTCAGCCAGTGCTTGTTTGGGTCTGCGGGCAAAGGCATAGGGCTGGGATGCGTTGCCGTATGCTTCAAGGAGCCAGGGTTCCATAGCCCCATAGGCTGCCGGATCCAACGTAGTCGTTGCCGCATGGTCGGCGTAGATGTGTGTGCCCATTGCACAATCTCCTTGTGGATCAATATTTGTACCGAATATCCGGGATGGTGTTCTTGCCCGGTTTGTCAAATTCATGGGGGTCGATGATGCAGAGCTGCTTTTTGATCACGGCACGCATCTCTTTGGCAGGGGTCAGGCAATAGTCGATGAACTCCTGGGGATCGATATCGTCCTTGGTGCGGGCATGGGGATACAGCAGCTTCACAAGAGCCGTACACAGCCGTTTGATGGCAGTCAGGTCTCGCTGGTCTGCATTTTTGGGAACGTCCAGACACTCATCTACCAGGGAATCCTGCAGCAGATCCTCTCGCAAGGCGTGCAGAACTTCGGCGAAATATTCGGTGTTGATGGCCCAACCGTTTGCGATCATGGACGTATTCATCCGTGGAATCTCCCAACCGGGGATAAAGCCATGGAAGCGGTCCAGGGTGGCAGATTCGCCGAAGACACTGCTGATGTGCTCCACCATATTTTTGTTGGTATCAAACCGTTCGGCGTTGATATTGCCCAGTACGATGACACCTGCATGGGCTGGCGTCTGCGCATCATAGCCCTTGATCGTGCCGTATTCCATATAATCCTTCAGAGCCTGCTGGATCTGCCCGGGCTCCGAGAAGGTGATGGACTGGACTTCATCGAAGCCCACATAGTCAAAACGGGTCAACAGGCCGCCGGTCTTCTTGGCGTTGTCGTACACCAAGGCAGCACGGGAAACGGTACCGCCACTGATGAGCCAGCCTCGTTTGCTGAGCTTTTCAAAGACATAGCTCTTGCCGGTGCCCTTGGGTGCCAGCTCGATCATGTTGACACGCTTCTCCACGAAGGGCAGGAGACGCCGGAGAAATATGAGCTTCTTTGGTTCGCTGATCTCTCCGTTTTCGTCCAGGTAACCGTCCGGGTTGTAGTCAATGGCCGTCAGGATGACATCGATCCATTCGTGCACGTCAAAGGCAGCGCGGTATTCCTTGAAGTCGTCCAGGTCGATGGAGTAGGGACAGAAGGGCTTGTAGTCCACCATGGAGATAAATCCTTTGGGCTTTTTGGACGAGCCGTCCAGCTGCCAGGCTAAAGAGAGGATCCCCCAGTTTTCGCTCTCTCGCAGCAGCGTATCCTGCCACTTTTCCACAACATCGTAGTTGACAGTGCCGCCGGCGCCTCCACGGGTACCGCCAAAATCCGGCAGCTCAAACTGGGTCTTGCCGGTTTTGATGTCTACGGTCACCCGCACACGAGCCAAGAACTGCACCGTTTCGCCGTTGGTCATGCGAAATTTGAACTGTTCATAATCCTCACGGGAAGGGATATAGCGATTGATATATCTTCGAACGGAGTCATAGTCGATCGTGCCCTCTTCGTCGGAGAATTTCATCACGAGCCAGTCTCGCATATAGGATGGGATACTGAGCTTGGAAAAATATTCGCTTCTTTTTGGATCCTTCAAAACGACCATATCCGCAAAGACATCCCGTATTTTATCTTCTAACATTGCATCCATTTCATCACTCCTTACAGGAACAAAGTGCAGCCCTGCTCTTTGAATTCGCTGATCTTGACCTGCAGATCCGCTGTGGTGCAGCCGATGTAGTCCGCCAAGCAATCCAGACAGTAAAACAGATCGGTGTCCACATCCGTCAGCTTTTGGGTCAGCGCCACCTCTTCTTTGGTCAGCGGACGACTACATTCACAACAGGTTTTCTTTTTCGCCATTACAGATCTCCTCCACCTTGCAGCGCCGACAGCACAGTCAGTGGCGTGATCGACAGGATTTGTCCATCGGCAACGATCACCGGCGTATAGGTGCCGGGCGTGATCCCGGTGAACGTGACCGACCACACCTTGCCGTTCTCCGAAGCACAGGCACCGTCTATGGTCCCCACCTTGACCTGCAGGGTTTTCACCTCTCGATCGAAGGTGAGCTTTGCCGTGGCCTTTTGCTTTTTTAGCTTCACTTCGGATCTTTGGTCTGCCCACTGTACGGACAGCGGAAGCGGTGTATTGCTGTCGACCACCACCACGGGAACGATCATTTCTTCCGGTGTGGCACCGCCATGAATCTCCCCATAGGTCTCTGCACCGGCTGCAAAACCACCGATGGTAAAATGGTCGTAGGTGCGGAAGACCAGATAGGTATGCCCGGCGGCGTCCGTGGCTTCCTGCAGGCCTTCGTACAGGACAGACGGCACCGTTTCTACGCTGCAATATCGGCCATGGCTATAGACCACAGCGTCCTTTGGGGCCGGCAGACCCTCTCGGGTGTGGAAGGATCGGGCAGCCAAACGACTGGTACCATGGTCACCGGTGATGAGGACACGGTGATAGCGTTGCAGCAAACTGTGTACGGTATCCGATACTTTTGTGAAAAATTGCAGCTGCTCCTCGACGCAGGTGTAATGATCCGGGTCATCCACCACGCCACGATGGGCCAGCGTATCCAGTTTGTCTAACTTTTCGGAAGGGACAGACATCTGCTTCCACTGCTCATTGTATTTGGTCTCCGTCGGCAGAGACGCCTGGGTAAGCGCCACACACTGCACATGACAATCGGCACAGGCGTTCAATACGTGCAGCAGCAAGGACAGATATTCATAGCCCATGGCATCGATCCACAGAACGGCGGTGCTGTCTTCGAGGTTCTGGTGCAGTACGGCATAGCGATAGGGCAGTGTGTCCGGTCGGATCCCACGAAAGAAGGCTTCGTCATTGTCGGGCAGTGTGTTTGCCAATTTATGGATCTTATAGTCCGCCATGTACGCATCCAACACCGGATCCAGCAAGTCGGGCAAAGGCGAGAGATAGGCCTGCAGCTGGGGATACACGGCTTGCAGCTCCGGGGATAAACGTACCTGGGTGGGATCCTGTCGCAGCCACTGACCCACCATGCGGAGGATGTATTGGCGTTCCTCCGGGGTGTTGCCGGTCAAAAATGCCAGTCGTTCCGAAAACAGCGGCAGCGTGTCTAACTTGGCATAAAATTCTTCGTTCTTTGGAATGTTCATGACTGCCATCAGGTCCTGCCATTGGGGGACCCATTCCGGATGATAGGGCAGCACATCCAAAATATCCAGCAGGATATGCGCATCCATTTCTGCCAAACCATAGTTTCCCATGCATCGGCCAAGATAGCTGGCATCCGGATACAGGCGATACCACAGCTTGAGCAGCTGCTTTTGGCTTTGGGGCATGGTGCTCCACTGGGACATGATGGCATTGCCGTCGAAGGATAGCAGGTTCCAGCTATGCAGGATCGCATCATGGACGGACAAATGCTGTAAAGCGGCGGAAAAGAGCGCATCCACCACACCCTCCGTACCATCCTCTTTCTGCAGCCGGTGACCATCCTGTAGGTTTTCCCGGACAAAGGCGAAGGTATCGTCGATCCGTTGGATGGTGATGTCGCCGGTGATGGGCGTGACGGAACGGGTCTGCTTGGTGAGCAGGCAATAATCCTGCAGGGGTGTTGTGTCCTCCAGTAGCCGCTCATACCATTCCCGCAGACCAATGATGAGGGAAAACTTGCCGCTGAGCTGATGGATATAGGCTTCAAATGTGGCGGAGAACACCCGTATATGCAGCTTCTCCGGTTGGAGTAGTGTATTGTCTATGGAGCAAACAAAGTCGTTCTGCCGCTCGTCCGACTGCAATCCCAGCGCAGTATCGTACCACAGTGCATCGCAGTTCCACAGCGGCAGGATGACCCGGCTGGTGTTTGTGGCATCAACGATACGGTGCCAAAGTGCGGCAAACCGGCCGGAATGCTGCTCGCTTTTGTAAAACAGCCGCAGATATTCGCCCACACCGGGCAAGAGCACCCATTCACCGGGCCGGACATGGTCCAATACTTTGTCGTATGCAGGCATCAGATCTGCACCGGCGAACAGTTCCTCGGAGGATATCGTTCGGTCACACAGCGCTTGCAGTGCAGAGAGGGCAGACCGATAGTCCTCCCGGCTGTGGCAGAGCAGGACTCTGCAAGGAAATCGGCATGGGGTCTGCTGCACTTTTTCTGCCCGGAGACTATCGAGACATTCTAACAGTTCCAATGCGCAGCCTCCTTATTCCATAAAGGCGTCACAGAATTCCGGATGGGCGCTGAGGAAGGCTGCTACTTTGTCCTTCAGCACAGTCTCTCCCATAGAGCGCACACGATTTTGCGTATGCTGCAGCTTTTCCTTCTTGGCCTTTTCTGCCTGGTATTTTTTCAGTGTGTGCTGCACCGTGATCAGATCGGCCGCCGTCCAGGTGCTGACGTTGTTGCCCAGCTTCAGCTTCAGTTCTGCCAGGATCTCCGTTTTCTTTTCGTTGAAGATCTCCGTGTACTCGTCGCCGATGGCTTTCATAAAGGCTTGTTCTGCCTTGGTCGGGTCTGTGAGCAGCGAGGCGTCCATGGTGTCCAGAACCTGGATCGCACTGCGCACGTCTTGGTCCAGCGTCCGTTCCCGATTCTGTACGCTGATCAGTGTCTGGATGGCTTTGGCTGTGTCCTTCGGTACGACCCAAAGAATCGGGATACCACGGGCATTGCTCCATTCCTTGACGGTTTCGGTACCGGTGCGTGTCTTCCAGCACTCCAACAGCATACTGCGATTTCGAGATTGGTTGATCTGTGCCGTCTGGGTGTTCAGATCCTTTTCAAACTGACCGATAGAAGCATCGCAGGAAGCATCCTGCAGGCCGTTGTAGATGGTGTCCACCTCTTGGGGCGTGCAGTCTAACTGCATCTGTTCCAGCATGGTCAGCAGCACAGGCTTGCCATTCTGCACACAATCCCAGGCACTTGGTCCATAGGTGTGCAGTACCTGGATCTCGGCTTCTCGTTCGGCGATTGTCTTATGTGCGATCCCATGTTGAGAGACACCACGTAGGATGGTCAGCGCCGCATACCAGGACATATGTAGCGGTTCGATGGCCAAAATGGCGATGCACATATGGTTGAAGGCGTTTTTCAGATCCCGGATCGCATCCTCGTGGCTGTGGTAGACGCTTCGCATGGTGACGTTCAATGCATCCAGGTATCGGTATTCCGACACGACGCCGGCAAGCTTATCCTGGACCTGCGCTTCCGTCCAGGTATAAATGGCATTTTGCATGACGCCAAAGACCTTGTCCCGAAGGTTCTCGCTCTGTACAGACAGCTTTTCCGTGATCTCCTGCAGTTCCGGGGAAGCGGTATACAAGAAGCCGGTGAAAGCTTTTGCATAACGGACTTATCCTGGAAGGCCTTGGTCATGCGTTCCCGCAGCTTGCCGTGTCCGCTGAACAGCTGCAGCACATTGGTCATGGCTTCTTCGATGCTGCCTTCCTGGGAGATGAACACCTGCATATTGTCTATGATCTTTCCGGCGACTTCCTGCGCTTCTGCATTGCCAAAATTGTCTGCAGGCAGATATTTCAGGCACCAGAACGGCGCACCGGCTGCGGTGATGCTTTCTCGTACAGAGCGCATCCCTTCGGTTTCCGTGGAGATCTGTCCATCGGTCAGGTTGAAGATCTTTTTGATATACTCCCGGAATTTCTGCCACGTGATGGAGCCGGCAGACAGATGATCGGTACTCATGGTGCCCTTGCAGGTGTTGAGCACCATGGTTTTCAGATTGCCCTCATCCAGGCGATGGCTGGCCTGGTTGCTGTCTGTCCAGTTGTAGGCGCTGTCCTTGTAGAAGCCGAACGCAAATCCCAGCAGCACACCGCAGGCGATGGTGTTGTAATAGCCAAAGGGTGGCTTTTGCAGCTCTTCCCAAATATCGCCTAAGACGACCTTGTTGCCGGACTCCATTCTATCACGCAGAAATTTTGCCAATGCACCAATGGAAGCTGCGGCTTTGCTGCCGGAGATCTGTTCGAGCTCTTGGATGTTTACGGCATCCAGGACCCCCAGCTGCCGGAGACCGGAGAGCACACTGCCCAGCTGTGCGTTCTTGGTTGCCCGTTGGATACCTGCCATGGGAGCACTGTCGTTGCAGGGCTTGTAGGCCGTATTGGTGGTGACGATGCTTTCCGGTGCGTAGGGGAAGATCTCTTCCAGCACGGCGGTCTGGATGGTCTTGCGCAGCTGAGCGGTACCGTAGAGATTGTTCCACTGCTTGTCGCCGCACCAGGCCAGCATTTTTCCGCCACTGGTCGCCGCAGATCTCCAGCGAGAAACGATCGTGTTGGCTTCGATATCGTATCGGCTCGCATCGGCGGTGTGTCTGCTGTCATTTGCCATGTCCTGCTTGGTGATCGCAGTCAGCCACTGCTTGCGCATATCCTCCGTAAAGGGTGTGCGCACCAAAGCCAAGATCAACCGGTCGTTGTCGGCGTTTTGGGCACGGGTCTCCAATTCGTGCTGGACGGAGAGAGCCTTGGCGTCGCTGTCCACGATAACATAGACCAGCCCCAGCTTGTGGGGATATTTTTCCAGCTCATCGGTGACCTCTTGGATGCGCTTGTTTAAGGAGATATCATCTGCATGGCAAACGGCGATCTTCATGCGGCGGAAGGTGGCATCGTTCTCGTCCCAGGCCATTTTCTCAAAATCGGTAGCGATCTTGCTTTCCTTGGCAAACATCTGGTACCAGGTATATTTTTTCTCGTTCTTTTCGTAGTGCTGCGCAAAGTCATCGCCGCTTTGCATACGGAAGGGCATCTGCAGCCGTTTGATCCCATTGGCTTGTTCGTCACAGAGCAGGATCCGGCTGTCCTCAAAGGTGGCAAGATAGTCCTGGATCTGGGCTTTGCTCAGCACACCGCAGAGGCAGTTTTCCAGACAATCGACTGTGGCGGCAATGTCGCTTGTGGATCTTAAGTTCACGAAAAGACCCTTGGTGGTGGACATGACGGCCATCAGCAGCATAGCGATCTTGAAGACCCGATGGGCGTTGGCGTCATTTTCCACCAAATGTCGGCTTTCTTCATAGTGCCGGATATATTCGGGTACCTTGGTATCCTTGTCGTGGAAATCGCTTTCCCGGGTGAAGAAATAGTCCCACAGCCATTCAGCGGTGAGCCAGCAGGTTTGATCCTGGGGGCCGTTTTGGGAGATGTAGCCCAAGAAGCCCTGTTCTTCGTTGGAGGAATCCTTCATGAAGCGGAACATGGTTCGCTGGGCAGCGGCAAAGCTTTCCGCCACACGGGAGAGCAGCTTGACGGTCATGGGATGCATGGGGCAGAGCTCGTTGATCTTTTCGCTGATCTTGTCGTCCAGACCGGCAATATCGGGCAGGAACCGTTTGATGCCATGGATCGGATCCTTGCGTGCTTCGCTCCAATATGCCTGCATACCGTTGCGGATGGAGATGGAGCCGGCAATGAGGTCATAGGCCGCATCGGCAGAAACGTGGAATTCCACCTCATGGAACCGGTGGATGATCTGCTGATAGGTGTCGTTGCCCATGACGTCCACCCATTGGGAATCTCTATGTACGACAAAGCACAGGAACAGCGGCTGTACCTTGCAGAATTCGGAGAGCTGCTGCAGGACCACCTTGTCGTCGCTGTAGCGCAGGTAATCGGTGAACTCGTCCCAGATAAAGAAGATACCACTTTTTTCCAAATGGTTGGCATGAACGATGTCTTCGATCCACTTTTTGAAGGTCTCCACATTGTTGATCAGTCCCCAGTGGTTGGTGCGGATGATCTCCGCGGCGTCTTTGGTGGCGGCAATGTCACCACGATCCACTGCTGCCATCAGCTCCTCGACCGTGTTGTACGTTTCGCCAAGTGTTGATGTGTCCAATACATTCTGCCAATTGATATTTTTGTTGCGCAGCTGTGCCTTGACACCATCCTGCAGCGAAAGGGAACCATAGTCGGCGCTGTCGCCAAACTTTTCTTTGAGGGCTTCCCGGATGGCAAACTCGGCTTCGACCAATAGCTGGTCACCGCTGCGGATCCAGGTGCAGCCGGTTTTCCAGATCACCAGGTAGTCGCCATTTTTGCGGCAGCTCATGAACCGGTTGCGGAACTTGGATAGCTTTTGGTTGTTCTGCAGGTAGGTGTCCACCACATCGGGTGCTTCCTCCAGCAGGTGCTTGACGACAATGGCAGCATAGCTTTTCCCGGTACCGTAGGAGCCGTGGATCCATAGGCTGCGGCGTGCGTCCGGCGTTTCGTTGCTCAGGGTCTGGCAAAGGAAATCCATCAGCTTTTCCATGTCGTTGCCCACGATGTATTCACGCCACAGATCCTTATGGCGGCTGTCGGCAGCGATATCCACAACGGATTCAAAGGATGGGTTGATCTGCAGGTATTCACTATATTTTTTGATTGCCATACTACTTCTCCTTATGCTTCACTTAAGTCCAGTATTTGCAGGGAAGTGAACTTCTTTTCCAAAACGATATTATCCAGGTCATTGATGAAGGAAACACGGATGTGCTCTGGGAAGGTCAGGGCAAGGGCTTGGATGCAGTCCCGGAGCTTTTTGATGTCCAGACCGTAGATGTCCCCGGGGCTAACACCGGGTGCATCGGGGGTATCGTGGACCTTGACCAGCTCGGTCAGGGTAAAGGCGTGGCGACCGGTGTGTTCGGCGTACAGGTACAGGCTGTACAGTAAGGCTACGGCATCCGGCATTTGCCAACCGTCACGGAGGTAGGCAGAGGAACCGGAAAGGGGCAAGCCCTGTGCCAGATAGGAACCGATGGGAGAATCCTTGAATGTGTTGATCAGGGCACTTGCAGCATTTTTTCGGGTAGTAGGTGCATACGAATCGTCAAGCATATCTGCGATCGCTGTGACGTCGTATTGTACACCCAGTTCTGCATTTAGGCAGTAACAATGGCATACAATGGAATTGTACGCAAGATTTGCCCATATAATAGCCCAAGTGAATGGGTTATAGGAGCCAAACTGCATCATACGTTCACCCAGCGGTGTCAATGCCATTGTTTTTATATCCGACGATGTGATGAAGCCTGCCTCATACAGCCAATGCCGGAGTGCGTAATATTGTCCTTTGCCAAGAACTTCCATTTGAAAGCAGTTGATTCCTTCTGACATGAAATGTTCGAGAAAGGCTTGTCTGAGACCAAAGTTTTTGTATTGATCTGGATTTCCCATAGTGCTCACCTTCACTTGTAATGATTTTGCTGCCACACAGCTTTTGTCGGTATACATCAAACAATTGTAACAGTGGATACATTGCGAATAGCGAATTTGTATCTTCCCGTCGATGATCTGAAATGCATTGGTAGGGCATTGCGGTATACAAGCCTTACAGCCGACACAATATGCAGTTTTATTGGCGATCCCTCTCAGTGCAGCGATTTCATATCTGTCCAGCAATTTGAACGGATGAATACTGACAATTTGTTTTTCGTCGGTTGTCTCCACTTTGATTGCAAATGCACCTGTTCTGGATTGGACGGTCTCAGCCTTTTCTTCGCAGTCAACGACAGCACCGAAGATAGGCGCAACATCCTTCCAATCCTGTGTGGCATTGGAAATCTCAAACTGCAATGTGTTGTTGGACGTTTTCTCAACAACTTTATTTTGACCTTGTGGGAGTATTCTACCGCCAGTCCGTGCTTTCCAACCACCGTCTTCGATATATTTCTTATCCAGCTTAGATTTGGCAAAAACGGAGATCTCCTCGATTTGTTTCAGAAAGGGTTGGAGTTCGTTTGGATAATACGATGCGATCAAAGCATCTTGCCATTTGGCGGACATGGGACATAGCATACAGCCTACACGATAAATACCTTTGCGATAGGCATCGTTGATCAGTATATTGTTATGGAACAGATACAGGAAAACCTCGGCAGACGACCAGCTTAGTATGGCATGACAATTGATCTGCTGTGCGTTTTTGACACCATCTGCTACTTCGTCATATTTGGAACGTCGTATGCTTTCTTCTGCTCTTACCCCATCGTACACAATAGCACGGACGTCGTTGCCTGCCAGTTCTTTCATGAGCAAAATAGTTGGAACAGATTTGTGAACGGAACAGCACCATCGCAATCGACTTGTCGGCGGACCGATCTTTTTCCAGGTAGCAATTGCCGGTATACGACATCGTGCCTCATAAAACTTTAGCTCCGTCCACCTATTTTTCGCCCGTGCCACGGCAATATAGGTATCCGATAGCTCCATGCCGGTGTCGCTGAAGATCACGCAAAATTCGTCTGGTGCCAGTGCTTTGGCGCAGAGATCCAGCAAAACGATCGAGTCCTTGCCGCCGGAAAAGGCGCACACAAAGGCATAGCGCTCTGCGGCATATTTGTCATGCTGCGTGCGGATAAAAGCCAGGGAACGCTGCTCCAGGCTCTGCATCAGGTTCTTGTTGACCTCGTACAGTCGTGCCGTGTCGATGGCCTGCAGCTGCAATCGTTCGTTTGTGTTTCGCACAATGGTGGGACGAGAATATACGCCGCCGCCTTGTGCTTCTGCCACACAGACACCGTTCATCACATATCGGCGTACCCCTTCGGCCCAAAGCAGGGGAGCGGTGGTGTCCGGGTAGTCCCAGTATTCGTACATTTTGAAAAAGTCCAGCTCCTCTTTGAAAACAGGCCGTATTTCCTTCTGGAGCGTGGCATCCACTGTCAGACGGAATATCCCGTATTCCTCTGTCCATGCATATCCATACATATTGTTTTTCTCTTTTCTGATCGATACATCAATACAGGATGTCACCGAGATTTTCTTTTGTGACCCATGGGCGACGCCTGTGCAGCACCGCATGACAATTGGGGCATACGGTTACGAATGCATCGGGTGTGTATTTGCGGCAACTGTCCAGCTCTGTGATCGGCGTAGTCAAATGCAGCTGCGTAAAACCGCTGGGTATCTCCTTGTAAACCTGCGCAAGATCCAGATGGCAGACTTCGCAAACAGGGGCTGCCGTTAGCTTTTTGCTGTCCCGGACCTCGAGCATGCGGTGCAGATGGCTCAGCAAGGCGCCTTCCGGAAAATCATCGCTTTCTTCTATGGCGCCAAATGTTGCTTGCTCAAAGAAATTGAAGTTTCTTTTGATAGCGTTGGCGATGCGGTGGAGCTCCGCTTCGTTGCCACGATACGCATCTGCAACGGCATAGAAGATCGCACCCACGTGCGGATTCTTTTCCCCTTTGACGCTGCTGAGATGGAACATACGGAGCTGGTTGCTCACACCGGAACAATTGCGGAAGATGGTTCCCCGCACAGCCGTTGGCACGATGGGAAGCGAATTCAACAGTGTACTCAATTCTTGTATAGCTGTACTGTTGGCATTCAAATGTTCTTCGCCGGAGAAAAACAGTGTGTCCAGCGCCAATATAGCTTCGTCTTTTGTGAACGATACATTTGCCATATCTCATACCCGTACCGTGACCGTGTCGCCTTCTCGGTTCCAGAGAAAACGTGGGTCTCCGCTCAGTGCCTTGGGCATATTGTTGTGCAGCTCGTTTTTCCCGATCATGCCGGCCTCCACCAGGATCCTGCGCAGCTCTTCACCGTAGATGGATCGCACATCCGGCCGCTGGTCGTGCAGATATATGGCGACCGCATCTCGAAAATCCTGGATCCAGCTGTCACTTTGTACCACCATGGCGTGCAGGGTACTGCTGTTCTGTGTGTCCAGCGCTTGGATGGTTCGAGCACCTAATTTCTTCGGATAATACCGCAGCATCTGTTGGAGCAGCAGCGGTGTCCATGCCAAGGCGTTCGGCAGCGTGGGCAGCAGCGTATACCAATTGGCAGCGATCTGCCGCAGGATCATGTGGTCTCCAGCGTCCGCAAACAAATGGTTCAGCGCCGTTTGTATCTGTGTCAAAAATGCTTCGTCTATGTGCATAAGCTCGGTGAGGATATATTCGTTTTCTGCATATAATAAGAACACAGGCTTGTTCTCACCTCGCAGCAAATTGCGCAGATTGCCGGTGTTCACACCCAGCTGTTTGGTGTATTCTTCCAATTCCTGGAAGGTGACCACGGTGCCTTTGTCACGAGCATATTTTTGGATCACACTGCTGCAGGAATCCGCCAGGACCCCGGGTAGATTGATGTACATATTGTTGCTGAAGACGTAGTGCTTGCCTTGGTACCGGATCTTCCCAAAGAGATGCTTGGCAAAATCGTAGATGCCCTGCTGGTCGGTGATGTCGTTGTCGTTGAGGAACATGGACAGCTCCGCACGGGCATAGTCCCAAAGCTGGGCAGCCGTGGCCACACCACCATTCTTTTTCAGCAGCTTTTCCAAAATATCGGCAACGGTATCCGCTCCTTCGTCAAAATCCACAAAGGCTTCGTCGTGGTACAGCCGGCGGTTCATCTCGATGATGTGGGAAGACTGCGCTGCCACGGTTTTGGCTTGGGGCAGGGAGCAGTGTAGTTGACCTTGCAGCTCCTCGTAGCTGGCGCCATCCAGGTCTTGTTTGCGCAAATATTGCTCGGCTTGCTGGGTCAGCAATTGGTATAGCGGCGGTTCCGGTGACTGCGTGGTCTCCGGTGCAGGAAATACCTTGGCAGTGTTCTCCCTGGGTTCTGGCGGCAAAGCAGGTGCAGGCGCTTCCACAGGCGTCGGTGGCTGTGCATCCTTGGGCGTGACCGGTTGTTCTTCGGTCTGTGGACATTCTTCTATAGAAAATGTCGTATCGATGGCGCAGCGACTGCATATCCAGGGAATGTACAGCTCGACCTGTTCCCGTGTCAGATCGCTGTCCACAAACACCTCCGGGTTCAAAAGCTTCAGCTTGTTGCCGGCCAGGTCGTGGCGGTAGAGCACGATGCGTATCGTTGCAGGATGGGAGACGCCGATCAGGTTCCGGAATTTCAGCGGATACCGGGCAGCAATGGCAGTCAGAAAGCCCACAAAAGCCTCCGACGGTGTGCTTCCGGTGTAGGTGTTGTCGCCATACTGGATCGCATATCGTGCGGTGGTACCGGCAGCTGCAGCGGATGGACTGCGGTTCTGCAGCACCTTTGTCAGCTCCGTGGCGATCGCCAACCGCTGTTTGATTGGATAGAGATTGTGCGCATTCATAAAGGACCACAGGTTGATGCTTTGCAGCTCTTCTATAGTCTTAATGTTTTGCGCAGTAAGCGCATGGCGTAGATCGGCATACCGGTCTTCCTGGAGAAGATCGCCCAGGGTGCTTCTTTGGGGGATGCGCACCGGTTTTTGCATAGGCACCGTGCCGGGCAGATACGCCACGTTGTGCGAGAGGATGCACACCTTCCGAATGACGCTCAGGATTCTGCCGTCGGTGGAGGGCAGCGGATCAGGATAGGCAGCGGCGTAGTGGGTGCGGAATTGGATCATGTCCGCAGCGTCGTTCGTGTGGAAGCCATGGGGAAAATGCTGCTGTAGGATCGCTTTGACATGGGCAGGCTCCAGGTTGGCTTGCGAAGGCGCCGGTCGATTGTACGTGGGCAGCTTCTTATATTGGATGACCACATCGGTGTATTCCATTTGGCATAGCTCTATGAGATATTTTATGCGGGCCAGCATTTCGTTGGCGGTCAGCTTTGTCTCCACAAACAGATCGGTACCGGGGAGGGCACGGGGCTTTTGCATAGCGGATGTATCGGCCGCACTGCCCAGCTCCACGTGGGGATGCTGCCGAGAGAAGGACAGACCCGGCCGCAAAACCTGTGGATGCTCCTTGCACATATGCAGGACCACACGGACATACAGATCCGTCCAGGTGTAGCCAAAGGACAGCGGCTTGCTGCAATAGGTCAACGATTTGGGGTCACTGCCGGTCAGGTCGTAGACCTTTTGGAAATCGATGGTCGTTGTCGTTTTGCCGGTGTGGGACGGGGAAGCGGAGCTGTTGGAGCTGGCGAAACTGTTGGACGGCGGCGTGGGTACAGGCACTTCGGAGGCGGCTTCCAGGTTTTCTGTATCGTCCGATGGTCTGCTTTCTATATAGTCCGAATAATATTGACAGGCCTCTACCAGCGTGGAATATTTTTCCGGATACTGCGTTTGGAGCGCACGGCTGTTTTCGACCTTCCGCTGTACTTCCCGGATCGTTTCCGGATCGGTGGTTTGCAGCAACGGCTTTTGCAAAATATAGTTTTTTTGACAATACGTATCCAAAATGTTGTAGCAGGAGCGCAGCTTGGATATGGCTGCAGGTGTCAGCTTTGCCGCAAGGTATTGCATAAAATCATCCTCTTTATATCCCGTGACACCGACCATTGCACAGACCTCCTATATGTATTTGTGTATTATAACAGTATTGATGGCATACTAAAAAATGCATACAAATCTACTTATTATAGATTATATCCTTATGACTGCCAAATTGCAACATACAATATACAAGAAATGGTTCCGTTTTTTTTTTTTTTTGGATGATTTGCCGAAAAAAGACGGCCATTTGCTGCCTCTGTCACAGTTGCCGTATATGGATGCAAAAAAAGATCCCCTTTCCGGCAGAGCACTACCGGAAGAGGATCCTTTGCAGTATATATTGTTTTTTATGGGATGCGTGTCTGTGAACCAGCCTTTCACCCCAGCGTCTCCGCATAGCGTACGGTTTCCATGGCGTCCTTAGCGTAGGCGTCGGCACCGATCTTGTCGGCGTATTCTTTCGTCATCACCGCACCACCGACTACTACCTTGCACCAGGGCGCTTCCTGCCGCAGCTGGCGGATCGTCTCTTCCATGGCAGGGACCGTGGTGGTCATCAGCGCACTCAGACCTACCACCGGTGCGTGCAGCCGTACGACGGTTTCCACGATCGTCTCCGGTGCTACGTCCTTGCCCAGGTCGATCACGTGATATCCATAATTTTCCAACAGCAGCTTCACGATGTTCTTGCCGATGTCGTGGATGTCGCCTTTCACCGTGGCGATCACAAAGGTGGGCCCATTGTTGTCGGTGCCTGTGGGTTCGGCCGCCAGGGCAGACTTGATCACCCCAAAGGCACTTTTGGCAGCTTCGGCACTCATCAATAGCTGAGGCAGGTACACTGTCTTTTCCTCAAAGCCCTTGCCCACCTGGTTCAGCGCCGCTATGATCTCCTCGTTCACAATGGTAAGCGGCGGCACCGTGGCAAGCAGTGTCCGGGTCTCCTCGGCGGCCTTTTCGCCCAGACCCTTGCGAATGGCGTACTGCAGTCCCGTACCGGTTTCGGTGGCAGCGGCAGTTCCGTTCGTAGGGGCTTGTGCGACAGTTGTAGTGCCAAACCCATCGGCGGCACCAATGTAACCGGCGCAGTTTTCGTCCAGTCCGTGGAGCATACGCCAGGTGGTGTAGGTCTTTTGCATCTCAACGGAGTGGGGATTCATGATGGCAGCGGACAGCCCATTTTCCAAGGCGAGCCCAAAGAAGACTCCATTGACCACGTCCCGGTTCGGCAGCCCGAAGGACACGTTGGAGACCCCTAAAGACGTGTGGCAGCCCAGCTCCTCCCGGATCCGCCGCAGAGCAGTCAGGGTCGCTATGGCCGCATTCTGATCCGCACTGACCGTCATGGCAAGGGTGTCAAAAAGGATATCCCTTTTATCGATGCCGTAGGTCTTTGCGGTATCCAATATTTTCTTGGCAATGGCAAATCGTCCCTCCGCTGTGGTGGGAATGCCGCTCTCGTCCAGGGTCAGGGCCACGATGAGACCGCCGTATTTCTTGGCCAGCGGAAACACCGCTTCCATGCTCTCCGTTTTGCCGTTCACCGAATTGATCAAAGCCTTGCCGTTGTATCGCCGCAGTGCCGCTTCCATGGCGACCGGGTCCGAGGTGTCGATCTGCAGCGGCAGGTCCGTGACGGCTTGCAGTTCGCATACTACATCCGTCAAAAGCGTTGGCTCATCGATGTCCGGGATGCCTACGTTCACGTCCAGCACGTGTACGCCCTTCTCCTGCTGCCGGATCCCTTCGGTCAGGATATAGTCCATGTCGTGCTCGATCAGCGCCTGCTTGAACCGTTTTTTGCCCGTGGGATTGATGCGCTCTCCAATGAGAATGGGCTCCGCACCAAAGGCAACAGCATGGGTGTAGGAGGAGATCACCGTGCGGTTTTTGTCGGTGATGGGCAAAGGTGCACGGCCCTTTGTCAACGCTGTGGTGGCAGCGATATAGGCCGGTGTAGTACCGCAGCAGCCCCCAAAGATGCGCACACCCTTCTGTACCATATAAGATACTTCGGTTGCGAAATCTTCTGCCGATACATCAAAGATGGTCTTGCCGTTCTCCTCTCGTGGCAGACCGGCGTTTGGCTTGCACAGCACCGGCACCGAGGCACAGGCCAGCAGTTCGTCTACCACCGGCTGCAGCTGCTTTGGCCCCAGAGAGCAGTTGGTACCCAGTCCGTCCACGCCCAGTCCTTCCAGCATGGCCACCATGGCAGCCGGCGTAGCACCGGTCATGAGCTTGCCGTCTTCTCCATAGGCATTGGATACCAGCACGGGCAGGTCGCTGTTTTCCTTAGCAGCCAGCACCGCAGCCTTGGTCTCGTAGCTGTCGTTCATGGTCTCGATAAAGATCAGCTCCGCTCCGTAGCGCACGCCCAGTCGGATGGTTTTGGCAAAAATTTCCACTGCATCCTCGAAGTCCAGCTCTCCCAGAGGCCGCAGGAGCTTGCCGGTGGGACCAATGTCCAGAGCGATGAACTTTTCGCCGGGGTTCGTGCTGGCGTCTCTGGCAGCCCGTGCGTTCTCGAAAGCGGCAGAAAGGATCTCGTCCAGCTCCCCGTCGGAGAATTGCAGGCAGTTTGCCCCAAAGGTGTTGGTGGAGACCACGTTACTGCCGGCATCGTAGTATTGGCGATGGATGTCCCGAATGACGTCCGGATGGGTCAGGTTCCAGGTCTCCGGATGCTCACCGGGCAGCAGTCCCTTTTCCTGCAGCAGCGTGCCCATACCGCCGTCCAGGGTGACGATGTGGGTGGATAAAAATTCTTTGAATTGCATATATGGTGTCCTTATGTTTCGTTTTGTTGGTTAGGTTTGCGCTCGATAGGCGCAGGTGCTGTGGGGACAGGTGGCGCATTTGTGACCGGCATGGACGGTGGGCAGCTCTGTCAGGCCGCATATGGCGGTGACCGATTTGGTGGGAGACATGAGCAGGCTGTCGTTCAGGGTCAGGCCGATGCGTTTCTCACAGCCCAGCAGCGCAAAGATATCTCGTTGGGTCTGAATGGCAAGGTCCCCATAGCCCGGTGAAAATCTTGGTACGCCAAATAGTCCGGTCTCCGCTTCTATATCGGCACAAAAGGCGTCGCAAAGTGCCTCGATCTGTGCGGCACCCAAGGCCTGCAGGACCAATGCTTTGGATGGAGAAATATGGCTGTAGCGAGACACCAAACGGTCGATGGCAACGCCAATGGTTGCCGCAAAGACCACCGCTGTCGTGCAAGGCGCCAGGTGCTTCGAGAGCTGTTGTGACGGCAGAGAAAGCGTCCCCAGCAGCACACCGTCCTGGTCACACCGCACCGGCAAGGTCTGCCAGCACACCCGATAGGTCAGCGACCCCTGCACCATGGCTTCACAGCTGTGCAAAAGTTCGTTCATAGCGTCGTCCGGCGTATTACTATTGCGATACCCGGCGTATCGTAGGATATCACGTTCCTGGAAGGGCAGGGCCGGGTAGGTTTTGGTATAGGTGGTGCTGCTCATTTGCCCAAAATAGAGGACAGGTTGTCCATGATCCGGGCAGCCACAGCCGGTTTGTTCATGGAATACACGTGGACATGGTGGATGCCGTTGGCGAACAGGTCGATGATCTGGTCGGTGGCGTAGACGATACCGGCCTGTTGCATCGCATCGGGATCCGAACCAAAGCGGTCTACCAGGCTCTTGAACCGTTGGGGCATAAAGGAGCCGGAGAGCTGGATGGCACGGGTCACCTGGTTGGCGCTGGTGATGGGCATGATCCCGGGCAGTACCGGCACATGGATCCCGGCTTCCCGGATCTTATAGAGGTAGCTGTAGAAAAGGTTGTTGTCAAAAAACATTTGGGTGGTGAGGAAATCACAGCCGGCGTCCACTTTTTCTTTGAGGTAGAGAATATCTTCCTTCTGGTCTTTGCTTTCCGGATGGATCTCGGGGTAGCAGGCGCCACCGATGCAGAGGTCGTCAAAGCGTTCCCGGATCTCCTGGATCAGCTCTACCGCATGGGAATAGGCCCAGGTGGAGCGGTCGTCCTGCAGCATGGATTGGGGAATATCCCCACGGAGCGCCATGATGTTTTCGATACCGGCATCCCGGATCTCCTGCAGCTTTTGTGCCACGGTCTCTTTGGTGGAGGACACGCAGGTCAGGTGGGCAATGGACGGCACGCCATACAGGGCATCGATGGAGCGAGCGATGTCCAGGGTATACCGACTGGTACCGCCACCGGCCCCATAGGTGACACTCATAAAGGCAGGCCGCAGCCTGGCGATCTCTGCGGTAGCGGTCTTGACACTGTCAAACGAGGATTCGGTCTTGGGTGGAAACACTTCGAAGGAGATAGAAAACTCGTCCTTCGCCAACCGATCGGATAGTATATTTGTGATCTTCATAGTACATCATTCCTTATGCAAGCGTTGCTGTATTATTATACACGAAAAAACGCCATTCGTCAAGGGGCGTGAAAGGAAGAAATGGGGATGGATACGGGTATCCGATCCCCATGTTGTATGTTATCCATGAATTCCCCGGAAGCCATTTTCCAGATCGGCCAAAATATCGTCGATGTGCTCGGTGCCAATGGAGAGCCGAATGGTGTTCTGGCCAATGCCCTGGTCGGCAAGCTCTGCCGGGGTCAGCTGGCTGTGGGTGGTGGTGGCCGGATGGATCACCAGACTCTTCACGTCCGCTACGTTGGCCAGCAGCGAGAACAGCGTCAGATGGTCAATGAACCGGTGCGCCTCCTCTTTGCCGCCACGGATGTTGAAGGTGAAGATGGAACCGCCGCCGTTGGGGAAATACTTCTGGTACAGCCCATGATCCGGATGGTCGGGCAGGGAAGGATGGTTGACCTTTTCCACCAGCGGATGGTGCGACAGATAGTCCACCACCTTTGCCGTATTGGCAGCGTGTCGTTCCAGGCGCAGAGACAAGGTTTCGATGCCCTGTAGCAGAAGAAAGGCCGCAAACGGAGAGATGGTGGCGCCTGTGTCTCGGAGCAGTACTGCACGCACATAGGTCACAAAGGCCGCCGGTCCTGCCGCTTCTGTGAAATTCACGCCATGGTAGCTGGGGTTGGGAGCAGCAATGGCCGGGAACTTGCCGCTCTTTGCCCAGTCGAATTTGCCGGAATCCACCAGGATACCGCCCAGGGTCGTGCCGTGACCGCCTAAGAATTTGGTGGCAGAATGGACCACGATGTCGGCGCCGTGCTCAATGGGACGGATCAGATAGGGCGTACCAAAGGTATTGTCCACCACCAGCGGAATGCTGTGCTTATGCGCCAGAGCGGCCAGTGCATCGATGTCGGGAATGTCGCAGTTGGGGTTGCCCAGGGTCTCGATGTAAATGGCACGGGTGTTGTCCCGGATGGCGGCCTCTACCTCTGCCAGATCGTGGATGTTGACAAATGTAGCGGTGATACCGAAGCCAGGGAGCGTGTGGGCCAGCAGATTGTAGCTGCCGCCGTAGATGGTCTTCTGTGCTACGAAATGACCGCCATTCTGCCCCAGTGCCTGCAGGGTGTAGGTGATGGCCGCTGCACCGGAAGCCGTAGCCAACGCCGCCACGCCACCTTCCAAAGCCGCTACACGCTTTTCCAGCACATCCTGTGTGGAGTTGGTGAGCCGACCGTAGATGTTGCCGCCTTCGGACAGATTGAACCGTGCTTCGGCGTGGGCGCAGTCCTGGAACACGTAGGAGGTGGTGGCATAGATCGGTACAGCCCGGGCATCGGTGGCAGGATCGGGATTTTCCTGACCAACGTGGAGCTGCAGCGTTTCGAATTTGTAAGTAGACATAATGTGGTTCCTTTCTGTGACGTGGCGGTTTTTGAATTCCTACCAACAAGATGTGAATAAGTATACCACAAAACTCCTATCGTGTCAATAGGGAAAAGAAAAATTTTCCGGCACAGAGACGAAGTCAGAGGTTAGAAGGTAGAGGTCAGAAGTCGGGGTACAAGGTGTACGTTTGGTTTGTAGCCCATTTCCCATATTGGTATTGCTATAGAATCGTCTTTGTACGCCGAAAGTAGGGCGGAATGACCTACCCTTCGTATCACTAACGCTTTCGGCTGACGACATCCCACCGTCGTAATTCCTTGACCATACGACATGGGATAACGGATATACGAACATCCATATCATAATGGTTTCATCCAACATCATGGATAACGGATACACGAAAATATACAACCTAAAACACACGTACAACCAACACCAAT
>CAZLED010000006.1:0-49369 GCA_964558485.1 uncultured Ruminococcus sp.
AGACTCTCGCACGCTTCCCTCCTGCTCTCGTCGTGGTCGCTGGCCTGCCTACTCAGCGCATCGACCAGGGCCTCGGTGCTTGTGCACGCCGGGCAATCGACCTTCCTGAGCTTGGTGCTGAGCACGAGCGGGCTTTCTTCGTCCTGCTGCTCCTTGATTTTGTACGACTGCACTGCCAGGAGAGCAGCATGCCCTGTGCCGCTAGTGAGAGCGCCGTCTTTGTCGTCTCCGGCCATCTTAAGTTCGTTGAGCACGGTCTCGAGGCGCCTGCTCTCCTCGGCGAACTTTTCTTCGAGCTCTTTAGCCACGCCGCTCTCCACACCATCGATCTGCCGCAGACAATGGACGTAGGCTCGATCTCGATCTGCCGCTGCGGATCCGTACACAGCCACCACCACAGTCTCAATGGTGACGGCACTTTCCAGGGAACCGTCCTGCCGGTCCAAGAAGGCTTTGGCAGCATCGGCCGCTTCTCCCGTGATCGGCAGCTCAGCCAAGCCTGCGGTCAGGGTATCGTAGTCCCGTACCGTACCACCGGCCGTGACGACTCTGCCCACTTCGCCCAGTCCTGCCCGGCGATAGTGGAAGGTGAAGCCATCGTAAAATTCTGTCATGTCGCCGTTGTAGTGCAGAAAGAGCTGTCCGTCGGGAATGGCGTAGGTGCTTTTGATCTCACTGTCGGCCAGCAGCAGTGCCGCATTTTCCTCATAGCCCACACTGTCGGACACATAGATCGTGCCATCTTCCCGGTTTCGTGGCACCAGACCTGCCTCCAGCCGGATCCCATCCTCGGCCAGCACCTGACAAAGATCGGTCACGGCCTGCTCCGGGATCTGGTAAATGTCCCGGTACAGCAGCACCAGATTCACCACCAGCACCCCAAGCGCCAAAGACAGCACCCCAACCAGCACCGCCAAAATATTCTTCTGCTGCACAAAAACACCACCTTTCTAGGTAAGAGGTCAGAAGTCGTGCTTCGCAAAGTCAGAAGTATAAGAACGTGCGTTATGCTTAAAAAATTTTGTTTTATCAACTTCACACTTGTGTAGCCCAACCCCGTTCGGAACTCTGACTTCTGACATCTGACTTCTTACTTCTGACTTTGCACACGGTTCCAGGCAGGAAATACGCTGCCGGTGGACTTGTCGGCTGGATAGGTCAGGGTAACGTCGTAGTAGGACGTGTTCTTCTCTAAAATGCCGTATTCTATGTAGCTGGAATCGAAGTTGCCCATGGAGCGCAGGGCTATGGTGTAAAACGCCGCCAGCATCACCCGGTCGTTCTCCACCTCGACCACCACCGCCGGGTCGCAGCCCTGCAGCAGCAGATTGTCAAAGGCATACCGGAACACCATCCGCAGTCGTCCCTCGCTTTGGGAGACCTCGGTCAGGAGCACATCGGCGTCTCCACCCAAATAGTATGGATGGATATCCTGCACCGCTTCCAGCAGTGTACCAGCCGCTTGCAGGCAGTCGGACAGGCTGTAGCTTTCCTGGTACCCCACATATTGCTGCAGTGGGATCCCGCCATCGCTGGTGGCCGTGTAGGTCAGTCGGTCGCTTTGTACCTGAAAGACCCCATGGGATTCCACGATCACCTGGGTGCCGTCTGCTTCCTCGTGGGCGCTGAGCTTGTCCGGATTGAAGTCAAAACAGGCCAACAGCTGCTTCAGGTCGTCCTTACGGTTTTCCTGCATCATGACCGCCGTACCCGGTGTGATCAGCACGTCCCGCACACGCATACGTTCCACAAACACCGGTTCCAGGGTGCCATCGTTCTGGGTGATGAGACGGCACTGGTAAAAATGGGAACCCAGTCCATCCACAAAGGTCTGCACCTGGGACAGGGTCGGCACCGCATCGGTGGGATCTGTGGGCTGCAGGAGATACTGCCATACGCTGCCGTCGATGTCCCGGAGGATCAGCTGACAGTCGCTTTTGTCCCCGTCCGGCAGCAGCAGAAACAGCTCTCGCACCGGCAGGGTCTCTCCACCGGTCTCCGTTTCATCCAGCTGCAGCACCGTCACCGGCAGTGCACTGTGGTACCGCAGATACACCCCACGGTCGTTCTCGGCCAGTGCAAGCCAATCCTCGTTGGTCCATGGCACCGGCGTCTCTGTCAGTCCCACAGCCAGGCAGGCCGACAGCATATCGTACAGCTCCCGGATCACGTTGTCTCCAATGGAGATGCCATAGTGCTTTTCCCCAAAGGGCACGGCGATGCAGGACGGCAGGATATACGCTTCCAGCTCCACCTCGTCGGTATCCCGTCGGGCACCGGAGATCAGCGAAGACAGGGCAAACGGCGGCGCAGAATACAGGGTCCCACTGGCCGTGCTGTTTAAGACCACCGTGCCCACCATGGCAGCCAGCAGCAGCACAAAGGCAACGATGGCCGCCACAATGAGCAGCTTTTCCTGTTTGGGCATAGGCACTCCTTTCCGGGACTGATTTTCGTATCCTTCAATGATTTTGTTTTTTCTATGGGTCAGGCTTCCTTCAGCTTGCCCACAAAGGGAATGGCGATGCGCACGGCTGTCCCTTCACCCGGTCGGCTCTGGATGGAGATCTGACCACCGTGGGCCTCCACCAGCTCCTTGGCAATGGCAAGTCCCAGGCCGGTGCCGCCGGCGTCAGAGGTACGGGATTTTTCCACACGATAGAACCGCTCGAAGATGTGGGCAATGTCGTCTGCCGGAATGCCTACGCCGTTGTCGGTGACGGTGGTGATGAGCATATCCTTTTCCGGATGCATCTCGATGTCGATGTGTCCACCGTCCGGCGTGTACTTGATGGCGTTGGAGATGATGTTGATGATAACCTGTTCCAGCCGCTGCCGGTCGCCGGTGACATTGGGGATTCCCTGGGCTGCCTGACAGGTGATGGTGTGTCCGTGGGCTTCCAGGTCGGGCCGCATGACCTCACACAGCCGTCGCACGGACGCTGGCAGATCAAAGCTCTCCACCTGCCATTTGGTGCGCTTGTTGTCCAGCCGGGACAGTACCAGCAGATCCGACACGATCCGGGTCATTCGGTCGCTTTCGGAAAGGATCATATCCAGGAAATATTCACGCATATCGTCGTCCATATCGGGATCGGACAGGATCGTCTCGGTGGCGCCCTTGATGGAGGTCAGCGGTGTGCGCAGCTCATGGGACACGTTGGCAACGAATTCCCGGCGGCTTTCGTCCAGCTCGTACCGGCCGGTCACATCGTGGGCAATGAGGATACAGCCGGGCACTTTTTTTCTGCCCTCTGCATACCGGATCACGCCTACGCTGACGTCAAAAACTCTGCCGGCCACGATCCGATCCCGGAACACAAAGCCGTCTCTGGAACGCTCCACGGTCACATCCGGTGAAGTCAGCCGGAGCTTGCTCCCATCTCGCTGCAGGGGAATGTCCATACCTTCCAGACAGATATCCATCATGGTGCTGTTGTCCGGTGCCGGTTGGTCGCCAAGCTTCTGCTGCTCTCCCAGCTTTTGGTCTTCGCTGATATGCTTTTGATACAGCTCCGATGCGCTTTTGTTCCAGTGGAGCAGCTTGCCATTGGCGGAAAAGGTGAACACCGCATCCCGGAGACTGGCCAGCACCGTCTGCAGCTTTTCCCGTTCGCCGGAGACCTCGTCCAGGGTATCCTTCAGTTGATCCTTCATGTAGTTGAAGTTTTCGGTCAGAATGCCCAGCTCGTCCCGGGAATTGACCTCGATGGGATGGGTGAAGTCCCCTTCAGCTACCCGTCTTGTGCCCCAGGTCAGCCGCTGGATAGGAGAGGTGATGGCCTTGGCAAGGAAGAAGGACAAAAGAATGGCGATGAAGATCCCCACGAACATGGCTTGCAGGATGATGGAAAAGATCACCTGGTTCAGCTGGCGTACCTCTTCCAGGGAATCCTTCACGTATACAATGCGGTCACCGTTGGCAAAGGGCAGTGCCCAGTCCGCATATTCCGCACCGCTGATGATCCGGTTGTCGTAGCGTCCACGGATGGCAGCCAGCAGATTGGGCGTGACCTCCAATGCTTCTCCCAGCTGCGTATCGGAGCCGGTCAGCATGGTGCCGTAGCCATCCAGCACGTAATAGTTCCGGTAGCCATCGATGCCCAGGATACTGCCGTAGGAGGACAGGATCTCCTTCATACGAGAGGTATTCTCCGCACCCTTGGCAGCTTCGGCCAGCTCGTGATACAGGATCGTGTTTTCGGCAAAGCATTCGGTCATCTGCTCACTGAACTGGTCGGCAAAGTACCCGGACACACCGTTCATCAAAATGGCAGATACGGCGCACATGACCGCCACGATAAAGACCAGCAGGATCAGCACGATCTTAAAATACAGGCTTTTGAACATAACAGGTCATTCCCATTTGGCTAAGAAATAGCCCACACCCCGTTTGGTCTTCAGATATTCCGGACGGGCCGGGTCCGCTTCGATCTTGTTGCGGATCCGGCATACGGTCACGTCCACGGTGCGGATATCGCCATAGTAGTCGTCGTAGCCCCAGATGGCCTCCAGCAGTGCTTCCCGGGAATAGGCGGTGCCTGCGTTGGCTGCCAGGAATGCGATGAAGTCGTAGTCCTTTTTAGACAGCTCGATGGGCTCCCCGTTTTTGGTGACGGAATAATGGCTGGTGTCAATGGCAAGCTCGCCGATGCGGATCACGTCTGCCACGGCAGTTTTCTTCTGCGATGGCGACTGCACCACTTCCCCGGAGGAACGGCGGATATTGGCACGGATCCGGGACAGCAGCTCCTTGAAGGAAAAGGGCTTGGTCACGTAGTCGTCGGCGCCGGTGTCCAGACCTAAGATCTTGTCCTTTTCTTCTTCTCGGGCTGTGACAAAAATGATGGGCACCTGGGATACCAGCCGGATCTTTTCGCAAACCTCGAACCCATTCATCCGGGGCAGCATGATATCCAGCAGGATCAGGTCGTACCCACCGGTCAGCGCTTCGGTCAGTCCGGTCTCACCGTCATAAGCGCAGGTGCAGTCGTAGCCTTCCTTTTTGATATTATACGCCAGCACCTGTGCGATATTTTTTTCGTCCTCCACCACGAGGATACGCTTTTTTGTCGTGTTTTCCATAGGATCCTCCTTTTTTGGGAAATGAAGAATGAGAATGAAGAATGAAGCCACGCAACTGCGTTGCGTATGAATAATTATGGTACAAATATGTCTTTGACATATTTGTATTCGATTGGTATTCGTTTGCGTACAGTTATAAATCAATTTAAAATGCGCAGCATTTTATTTCGAAACTATTCATTCTTCATTTTTCATTCTTCATTCGTTGTCGTACCAGTCACGCAGCAGGTCGATCATTCGCTGGGAGCAGCCGTCACCGCTGACCTGTACGATTATTCGGCTATGAGCCGGGCTTTGTGCCGGGGCACCTGTCGTGATGTAGTCCACCAAGGCGGTGTAGACTTCGTCCGGGTCGGTGCGGTAGTCCACCACAAAATCCGGCTCGATCACCAGATATCCGGCTTCACGCAGTGCATCCCGGTCGGTGTCCGCAGTGGCAGGCAGCACGTATTCCAGTCGGCGGCAGCACAGGGCTTCCAATTTGTCGTTCACGGCGTCCGCTTCGGCTACGCTGTCCGCACAGATGCCGCCTTGTCCCGTCATGCCCCAGGTCCAATATTTTTCCTCTGCAGAATTTTTGTGCAAAAATAACGTGCAGTCCAGACCGCTGTTTGCCACGATCTCCTCGGCTGCCGGAAATGTTGGATTTTCATAATTGTCACCGGTGACGATATAGAGCTGCCACACGTCCTCCGTGGGCGTTGGCGGCGTGTAGGGACGTTCCTCCTGGGTCTCGTCATCCCGGTACAGCGCCATCAGCTCCTCTACGGTTTTGGTGACGTTGTCGGTGTCGTCGTTGTCGGTGATGCGCAGGATCGTCCGACCGTCCTCGTCCTGGGCGTAGGTGCAGGTCAGGCCGAAGATATCCGCCAGCCATTCGCCGTCCACGTAGGTGTAGCCGTTTTCCCGGAAGACGCCGATGTTCTCCTGCAGCTCGCCGTTCACCACTGCGGTCTTGTCCCGGAACAGGATGGACACATACGCACCGTTGGTGTGGACAAGCAGCACGTTGTCCCCTTTTTGGTCGCCGCTTTGCCGATAGGACACCTGGATGTCCTCGAACATACCAAAGAAGTCTGCCGGCACATGGTACCGACCGTCCTTGCTCCGCAGTGGCGCCATAGCATCCTTGTACCAGGCTTCGTCGTTGTGGAACAGGGTCGGGACACTGGATTCACTGCCAGCTGCAGCGGTGCCCAGGAGCCAGGACAGCGCCAGGATCCCCAAAAGCAGGCAGAATCGTTTTTTGGTCATGGTCATTCTGCCTCGTTGTGGAGATGGTACGCCACTGCCAGATCCACCACCATGCCGTAGCTGCGTGAGCCTTCTGCGGTCCCTTGCAGCACCAGATAGGTGTTGTTGACGGTATCGCTGACGTCCGCTGCCACGTTATCTCTATATTTGTCAAAGAACGCACTGTAGCACTGCAGGTCATAGCGCACCCGGAAGTCCAGGGACTGCACCACGTCATAGTACAGCTCCGGAGACGCCTGGTACAGTGGAGACGCCAGATATTCGTACATATTCAGGTAGCCGCTGTACTGCATATAGGGGTCGTCCGAGGTGATGCACACCAGGTAGGCTAAGAAGTTGGCTTCGTTCTCTCTTGCGATCCCACGCTGGTGTGCCATTTCGTGGGCCGTGGTGTAGACATTGACGAAGTATGGATAGTTGGTGTTCAGGTTTGCTTCCCCGGTGAAATAGGTGTACATTCCGGAGATGTGGGTGTAGGTCATGACACTGGAGACGGTGATCTGCTTCACAGGCACCCGCAGTACCGGCAAAAAGTCGTACTTTCCTGCCAGGGTCTCGTAGGCATCCAGGCACAGATCCACGGTGTTCTGGTGGTCGTAGGGACGCACAGAGCCTTTGTCCACCACGAAGGTCACTTCATCGGCTAAGGCATTGAGATGCTCTGCCACCACCATAGCGGTGTCGTACAGCTCCTTGGCAGACACCTCTTGCCGGTCCAGACCCAGCTTTTTGTCCACGGTGGTGCCACGATACCCGGCTGCGAAGGTGGCAACGAACAGGGCATACAGAACGGCTGGAATGGTGAGCAGGCCGCTGATGGTGCGGATCATATATCGTTTGCTGCGTTCGGCCTTGCGGATACTGACCACCAGCAGGACGGTCATGGTGACGGGCAGGCTCAGGATGATGGTCTCCGCCAGGGAAAAGGGGATCCAGCTTGTGAGATGTGCGGTGGCGCTGCGGAAGAAGGTGCTGATATGGAGATTGAACCAATCGGCAAAGGTAGGGCTGCACAAAAAGCCGATATGGCAAGCGCCTGCTGCAAGTGTCAAAAGCCACAGCGGCAGACAGGCCGTCGGCAGCCAGCGATGGATCCTTCGCATGGTACGCTGGAACATGGTGGGTGTGCTCCTTTCTTGATGGGATAAAAAGATGGCTAAACTGTATTGTTTCCAATTTATCAGAATTCTATCGGTGTAAAAGCTGTATCGGCGCCAATGGACGAAAGCAGGGAGACGATGTCGTCGGGCAATGGTGCGGTGACGGTGACGCTATGTCCATCGGCCGGATGCGGAAAGGTGGTCTGCCAGGCATGGAGCGCATGGCGTGGGATATGGGTCGAGGCACTGCCGTACAGGTCGTCACCGGTGATGGGACAGCCGATACCAGCAAACTGGACCCGAAGCTGGTGGGTACGGCCGGTGATGGGGTGTGCTTCCACGATGGCGTAGGACCCGTTCTGCCACAGGGTACGGTAGTCTGTGATGGCGATTTTGGCATCCGGCGCATCGGGTGTAGTCTCTTCCCGGCGGATGATGCTTGCCTCGGCCCGGTGCATATAGGAGGTCAGGGTACCCTCCGGTTCTGCTGGCACGCCGTCTAAGACTGCGAAATAGGTCTTGCGGATCTGTCCGGCGGTCATAGCGGAGTACATCTTATAGGAGGCGTCTCTGGTGTTGGCGGTGAGCATACAGCCACTGGTGTCCCGATCCAGCCGATTGGTCGGCCGGAAGACGTAGTGGGTATCCCGGTAGCGCCAGGCCAGCGCATTGGAGACGGTATCCAGCTTATGGCCCAAAGACGGGTGTGCCGGCATATCCGGTGGCTTATTGACCACGGTGACCCATGCGTCCTCGTACAGCACATCGATGGGCAGGTCCACGGGAATGGTGTAGGGACTGACGTCTGCTGCGGTGTCCTCGACCCGCAGAGACAGCACGTCACCCTTGTGCAGCGTATACCGGACGGTCTGCCACTGTCCGTTGACGGTGATCCCGTTCTCGGCAAACTTTAGCTTCTTGATCAGGTTGGACGAATACCCCAGCCCTCTCTGCAGCACATCCCGAATGCTCTTTCCATCGTATTCTTCATTGATCTGTATATCCATATTGTTTTTAGTCTTTCCTCATTTGTGTTGGCTTTTACCCAATGTCGTAGTACAAGACGTTTGGGAGGAGTATGCGCTTTTTGAAAAAAGCTGTGCAAAACTTTTGGACATTGGAATTGCAAAATTTATTTCCGTTCATCTTCCATCAATAGCAAAACATTAAAAAATCATTCGAAATAGCGAAGCTATTTCTACCACAATCATTCATTATTCAATATTCATTTTTCACCAACAACCGTCCTGCCTTCTGACTTCCCTTGTCGGCTGCCGCAGGAATGGTCAAGACCATTCCCTACAGGTTTTGTGGTTTTCCCCGTCTCACTCGTCCAGCTCACGCCAATAGCTGTAGTAGGCCACGATGGTGCGTTCTTCGCCGCCGTGTTCCTTGTCCGGCGCTGTGATCACGACACCTTCCAGAGACAATAGCTCCCAGGCCTGCAGGGACAGCACGTCGGCTCGCAGCACCACGTCCTGGCTGGCGTAGACCAACAGCTCGTCCTCTTTGCGGATGATGGAGCCTTTTTTCGCCACCACCTCTTCGATGCCGTTGATCTTCTCACACACGCACTTCAGAGATCGTCCGTTCAGATAATCAGCCAGATCGTTCTTGTAGCGCTTGCTGTCGGGGTTTTTGCTTTTCGTCCATTGGTTTTTCTTTTTCTTACCAAACATAGTCACCTCATCTGCGCTGTCTACGGGAAATGTACCCCACCACGAGCTGTGTGAAATCGCACGAATTCGGTGGGTCATTTTTGTGCAAAGCGCCGAAATTTCAAAAATTTGTGAAATTCTATTGCATATTCTGTGATTTATGCTATCATAAATGGACACGGATCCTTTTTTCGTGTGGGGTAAGGGGCAACTGCGCCTGCCACAGGACGAGGGATCCGGGACACAAATGCTTGGTGCCAACACCATTATAGCACAAAAGTCGCTCCGTGTGAAGGATATTTCCGTAAATTTTTTTGCACGCAGTGGCAAATCCACGCAGAGAGAAAGAGCCCCCATTTGCGAGGGCACGGAGAGAAAACTATGCTTCCGTTAGACAATTTATCTGAAGCGGCCATCCGCGCACTGGTGGACTTTGGTCGTTCCCCGGAGGAGCTGTCGGTGGCACTGCAGATGGACCTGGATTTTGATGGGAATTTCGGAGAGAGCTGGCTCGTCTACGATCCCCAGAAGAAATCGCTGATCCGTTTGCTGGCCGATCCCGATTCGATCCCCAAGGCAAGCCAATCCATGAAAAGTCATGCCCATGACAATTTCGAACACTTCGGGCAAACGCCGCCGGCCGAGTTCGTGAAGGTTCTGGACGAATTCTCCTTTGAGACCTTCTCCGACATGGTGGTGGACACCTTTATGTCCTCCAACCGGCTGCTGATGCTGAAGCACGACACCCCTCGTCCCGATACGACTGGTATGGAACGGGAACAAGAAGAAAAGGCTCTGGAGGAATGGAACAAGGATGCCGTCACGGAGATCGTGGGGTACTGCACCAACTCCAAGAGACAAAGACTATTCGCATTCCGGGATATTGTAGAACGCATCTATCGTGGTGACGAGATCACGGAGGACGACCAGATCTTCGAGCAGTTCAACCACAAATGTCCCAAGTGTGGCAAGCGGTACGAGAACCAATACCGGCGCATCTGCACCAACTGCTCCAAGAAGGGTGACCTGGTGGGACGATTGCTGAGCTATCTCAAGCCCTTCAAGCTGCAGGTTGCCACCGTCATGTGCTGTATGCTGGCGTCCTCTGCTATATCCCTGATCAGCCCCATCATCAACGGGCAGATCCTGTACGACCGGGTCATCGATGCGGACGGCGAATGGCACACCCTGACCAAGCTGTTCATCGTGCTGTCGGTCATTGTGGGACTGGCGCTGCTCTCCTTGGGCGTGAGCATCCTGCAGAACCGGGCCAACGCACGTCTGTCCACCCGTATGACGAAAAACATGAAGCAGAACGTCTTTGACTGTATGCTCCATTTGTCCCTGCGCTACTTCAACGACAACTCCACCGGTAGACTGATCAGCCGTGTCAACTACGATGCAGAGCGGATCCAGGCCTTCTACATCGATGGTCTGCCCAACTTCATCGTGAACACCGTGAACCTGATCGGGCTTACCATCTTCCTGTTCTACTTAAACTGGAAAATGACGCTGATGGTATTCGTGCCGGTGCCGATCATCATTGTGATCTTCCGGGTCATGCTGCCCAAGCTGTGGAGAATGTACTCCAAGCAGTGGCGTGCATCGTCTTCCCTGAACTCCATGCTGGGCGACTCGCTGAACGGTGTCCGTGTGGTCAAGGCCTTTGCCAAGGAAGCCGAGGAGACCAACCGGTTCTACGGCTATTCCCATAAGCTGTACGATGCCAACCTGCGTGTGAACATCACGACCCTGACCATTTTCCCCATTGTGAGCCTGCTGATCGGTATGTCCTCTCAGATGATCTGGGGCTACGGCGGTCTGTCCGTCATGGGTATGGAAATGACCTATGGTGACTTCACCACGTATCTGGGCTACATCGGCATGATCTTTGGCCCTCTGCAGTTCTACTCCACCTTCACCAACCAGATCACGGACGTTATGAACGCCGCACAGCGTATGTTCGAGATCCTGGACATGGTGCCCGACATCATGGACGACAAGGATGCGGTGGACATTCCGGAATTCAAGGGTGAGATCGAATTCAAAAACGTAAACTTCCACTACAATCCCAACCGGCCGATCCTGAAGGATGTGAACATCCAGGTGGCTGCCGGGGACAACGTAGGTCTGGTGGGACATACCGGATCGGGTAAGAGCACCATTGCCAACCTGATCACCCGTATGTACGACACCATTTCCGGTACCATTACCATTGATGGTGTGGATATTCGCAAGATCAAGCTGTCCTGCATTCGCCGGAACATTGCCATTGTGTCCCAGGAGATCTTCCTGTTCCGTGGCACCATTGCGGACAACATTCGCTATGCCCGTCCGGATGCGACCATGGAAGAAGTGATCGCTGCTGCCAAGGCTGCCAACGCCCACGACTTTATCGTGCGGATGCCGGAAGGATATGAGACCGAGGTCGGTACCGGTTCCCGTTCGCTGTCCGGTGGGGAACGGCAGAGAGTTTCCATTGCCCGTGCCCTGCTGATGTCTCCGTCGATTTTGATCCTGGACGAAGCTACGGCTGCCATGGACACGGAGACGGAGCGGCTCATCAGCGATGCGCTGGCAAAGCTGATCAAGGGACGCACCTGCATCTCCATTGCGCACCGACTGTCCACACTGAAGGACTGCAACAAGCTGTTTGCCATTGAGAACGGTGAGATCGCCGAATCGGGCACGCCGGAGGAGCTGATGGCAAAGAAGGGTGTGTACTACAAGCTGTACATGCTGCAATCCGAAGCTATGAAGAAGGTACTCTCCGGTATGTGATCACGTACCAAGAGAAACACGAGGTAATACATATGAGCACGAACGAAAAGACCGTAACCAAGGACGAAAACAAGAAGGCCGAGGTCAAGGCTGAAAACAAGAAGGCCGAAGCGAAAAAGGCCGATGCGGCTGAGAGCACCGACGAGGAAGAGGACGAAGACGAGGTGAATCCGGACGAGCTGTTCAAGCATCGGGAATCCATTGCGCTGACGCCGGAGAATGCGTGGTTCACAGCTTCCACCGGTGGGCTGATCTCGCTGAAGATCATCAACGCCGAAGGAGAGACCGAGGAATTTGAGCGGGTCGTGATCCGTCGCTCCTTCCCGGTAACGGCACCGGACGAGTTTCTGTCTGTCCGGGAACCGGACTCCCGGAAAAAGGGACGTGGTTCGGAGATCGGCATGATCCGGAACATCAACGTATTCGACAAGGCGACCATCGATCTGCTGAACGCCGAGCTGGAGCTGCGGTACTTCACGCCGGAGATCAAGAAGATCACAGCCGCCAAGGAGAAGTTCGGCTACTGCTACTGGGAAGCGGACACCAGTGCCGGGCACGTATCCTTCGTTTTGAACAATCCTTTCTCCAACATCCGGAAGCTGGAGGACGGCCGTATCCTGATTGCGGACATGGACGGTAACTGCTTCCTGATCCCCAAGCCGGAAGCCCTGGATCGCCAGAGCTACAAGGTAATCGAGATTTACATTTAATGTAACGAACAAGTCTATTTTTGGAAGTATCTCAGGATAGTGATTGTTTTCCCCAAATGAAGTGGTGCACTTGGTTGTTCCTGCGGTAGCCTTTCTCCAATGTCGTAGTACAAGACGTTCGGATGGGGACACGCGGCTTTCGAGAAAGCCTGGCAAAGCTTTTGCCGATTATACCAATTTAGTTGGTTGCAGGCAAAGCGTTACCGATTTTACAGCGGTGGCGTACAGTGTCGGGGCGTTGGGTGTGGAGGATGTCCGTACGGCGCTATGCCCAACATTGGCTACGCCAAGTTGTATGTGGGCTTTCGATTTCCACGTAGTGGAATATCGGGTGGTAGCGGTCAAGCTCGGACGCACGTTTTGTGATGTACTTGACGTAGTCAACGTACACTTGACGTAGTCAACGTACGCTGGCTCGCCGGTGTATATAGTTTGTACAGAGCTGGATCATTGGATGTACGTGCATCTGACCTCTGACATCTGACCTTCCCCAAGCCTTCCCCAAGCTGCCCATTCCAAACCATCTACCACAATTCTTCACTATCCTGCCCGATTCGGAGGTATAAAACCTATGAAACTCATGTACGATCTGCCACAGGTGGACGAGGCTGCCTATCAGTCTGTCTCTGCCGGTGAAAAGAGAATGTACTGCGTTCCCTTCAATATGTATGAGGATCGCTTTGTGGCGGGCTGGACGGTCGTTACAGATAAGCACATCTACTGTATCTTAGACGGCAAAGTCCTCTCCACCACCGATTTGTCCCGCTGCACCGTATTTTCCACGGAAGTCCTCTACGGCAACTGTGCCTTTTATGCGTGTGTCGATGGGATCACTACGCTGGTCTGCCGCTTCCTGTCCGGCCGTAACCTGTCCCGGTATTCCGTGCTGGTGAACGCCTGTGAAGCGCTGGCAGAAAAGCTGCGCAACAAGGAAGCACCTGGTGAGCCGGTGACCAATGACGAACGGGAACGGTTCTGTCCCAAGTGCGGTCGTCCCTTTGTAGCCGGCACCACGGTTTGTCCCTTCTGCCGAGACACCAAGGAAGTCTACAAAAAGCTCTGGGCCCTGACCAAAGGTATGCGGCTCATGCTGTTCTTCCCGTTGTTCGTGTCCTTCTTCACCCTGGCCATCCAGTTCATTCTGCCTGCCATCCAGAAGATCGCCGTCAACGATTATCTGACCAACAAATCCATTTACAAGGAAGATATTTCCTTCTCCGACCCGAACCTGCAGGCGTTCCTGCTGATCTTTGTGGCCATCATCTCCATCGACCTGTTCCAGCGTGCCATCAGCGTGGTCCAGAGCCGGTTGTCTGCCATTTCCGGTAACAAGTTCACTCTGATGATGCGGACGCTGCTGTACGAAAAGATCCAGACGCTGTCTATCGCCTCTATCCAAAAGAAATCCACCGGTGACCTGATGGGTCGTATCACCGGGGACGTCAACGTGGTACAGGGCTTTATGACGGGTCAGCTGCCGTCCCTGTTCTCCATGGGTGCCTCCTTCGTGCTGGCGCTGGTGTTCCTGCTGATCCTGGACCCGGTCATGAGCTTGTTCGTATTCGTGCCCATTCCGCTGGTGGTCTTCCTGGTATACAAATTCTGGGACACCATGCAGAACCGGAACCGGAAAGGCTGGGTGCTGGGCTACCATGTGAACCTGTTTTTGCAGGACATCCTGAATGGTATCCGTGTGGTCAAGACCTTTGGTAACGAGGAGCGAGAGATCGTCAAGTTCAACGACAAGACCGATGCTGCCGCTGTGCAGAACGAATCCAACGCCAAGCTGTACGACACGGTGTTCCCGCTGCTGAGCTTTGTGGTGCGTTTTGGTTCGTACCTGATCCTGTTCTACGGGAACTACAAGCTGTTCACCGGCGCTATGAACTATGGTGACCTGCACCAGTTCAACTCCTACGCCAACATCATCTACGGGCCTCTGATCACCATCACGTTCATTCCCCGTCAGGTATCTGCGTTCCTGACCTCTCTGGGGAAGGTGCTGGAGATCCTGGAAGAAGAACCGGAGGTTTCCGATATCGGGCTGCCTATCGACATCAACGTGGAAGGTGACGTGTCCATCAAGAACGTGACCTTCGGCTACGACTCCTACAACCCGGTGCTGCAGAACATCAACCTGGAAGTGAAGAAGGGTGAAATGATCGGTATCGTAGGTCACTCCGGTTGCGGTAAGACCACGCTGATCAACCTGCTCATGCGTCTGTACGACGTAAACGAAGGCGAGATCTGTATCGACGACGTCAACATCAAGGACATCTCCCAGAATGCGCTCCGTTCCCAGATCGGTGTAGTGCTGCAGGAGACCCACCTGTTCTCCGGCTCCATCCGAGACAACATCAAGTATGCCAAGCCTCTGGCATCGGATGAAGAAGTGGTAGCGGCTGCCAAGATGGCCAATGCCCACGACTTTATCGTGAACCTGCCTGAGGGCTACAACACCATGGTCGGCGAAAAGGGGTATTCCCTGTCCGGTGGTGAGCGGCAGAGAGTCGCCATTGCCCGTGCGCTGATCCACAATCCGAAGATCCTGATCCTGGACGAAGCCACGGCTGCTCTGGACACCGAGACCGAAAAGCTGATCCAGGACGCCATCAACAAGCTGTCCAAGGACCGTACCACCTTTGCCATCGCCCACAGACTGTCCACGCTGCGGAATGCAGACCGACTGATCGTGCTGGACAAGGGGCACCTGGTGGAATGCGGTACACACCAAGAGCTGCTGGATCTGAAGGGCTTCTACTGGAAGCTGGTCATGGCACAGCGCCAAGGCTCCGGCTTCGCCAAGAAAAAGAAAACCGCAGAACCCGTAACCGCAGCGAAGTAAAGTTAGAAATCAGAAGTGGGTGCAGGTCGTATGTACGGCTTGTACCCATTTTCTATATTGGTGTCGCTACGGAAACGATTTGGTAAATCGAAAGTATGGGCGGCGACCCATGTATGGGTCAACCTACCCTTAGTATCTCTAACGCCATCGGCTGACGACATCCCGCCGTCGAACGTCTACGAACCAACAGAATGGGCAAACGGATATACGCACGTCCATATCGGAATGGTTTCACCCAAATATTATGGGGTAACGGATATACGAAAATATTCAACCTAAAACACACGTACAACCAACACCAATAACATACGGTTGTAGACACACGGCGGCGGGATGTTGGATACCGAATCGTTAGCGCAGTCGAGTAGTTGTCATCCCGCCCTACTTTCGATTTCCCAAATTGATTCTATATCTACGCCAAATAAAAAATGGGTGCAAGGCGAACAAAAACCTTGCACCCATTTGACTTCTGACTTCTTATTTCTGACCCCCAACTTGTTGGGGTGCCTGACCTTACTTCACCACGATTCTCGTTCTGTTGCTGCTGTCCTTGGTCAGGTGGAGCTGCTGTACGGGCTGGCCGTTGATGGTGCAGTCGTACTTGCCCCAGAAACCGTTCCAGCTTGCCCAGCCACCTTCGTTTGTGGTCAGGTCTACCTCGGTATGCCAGGTCTCATGGAACAGCTTTTTCAGCATATAATACGCCGGCTTCGGGGTCATGTCAAAGCGGCACAGACCGGCACGGAAGTAGTTCTCGCCTGCACTCATGTCACCCTGCGGCGCAAAGGCTGCGTAGCCGTCCACCAGGTTCCAGTAGATCGTCGCTTCCATAGCCGGATGAGAGAACCAGATCTCCATCAAATACCGCAGGATCTCGGCCTGCAGCTCTTCGTCTTCCGGCAGATCGGTGTAACAGGGAATGGTGATCTCCGTGATCTGCATGGGCAGACCCAGCTTGGCATAGGTGTCCATGACGTTGTATAAGTGAGAAGGCGTATAGTAAGGCTTGGTATCTCTTTCCTCGTTCTCCGCACGGAAGAACATATGGAACTGCATACCCACGGCATCGATGGGCGCACCCTTATCCAGTGCCCGTTCGATCTGCTGGTAGTAGGGACCTCTCTGCCAGGAGAACAGGCTGGTCCAGGCGTGAGAAGCTTCGTTGATGATCAGCTCATTGTTGGGCAGATACCGTCTGGCGGTGTTGAAGCTCCATTCCACCACGTCACGATCGGTGAACAGCTGACTGCTCTTGCGGTTCTGCTCATATCTGTCGTACTTCCCGCAATACAGCTCGTTGGTCACTTCCCAGCTGGGAATCACGTCCCGATACCGTTCGGCGCATTCCCGGATCCGCTTGTCCATGGCACGCTTAATACCGGTGATGCTGTCGGGTGCCCACAGCGGCGTCCACTGGTCGTAGTTCAGGCAGTGGCTCTTGGGTGTGATGCCGACTTCGTGACAGTAATCGATGCACAGATCCGGCGCCGGTCTGCGGTAAACCTTCGGCGAATCGGCAGCAAAACGGGGCTGTCCTTCCACCGGCTCCAGGTCGCTCCAATAGAAGGGGACCGTAGCCAGGTTGAAGATCTGGGGAAACAGCTCCCGGTAGGCCTGGTTCTTCTCAGCGCATTCAAATTCTTCCAGCATGAAGATGTTGGCACCCATCTTGAAGTCGTGGTCCTTCAGGTTCAGGTGAAGCTTGGCACCGGCGATGGGCTTGCCTGCTTCGTCCACCACCTGGATGGAACCCTTGCCGGTTCTGTGGTGCCGGATACTATAGTCCAGGCGATCCTTGATCAGATCCTCTTCCCGGCGAAATCCAGCTAAGATCGTATCGGTTCTACTCATAAACGCAGCCTCCTTGCACACGTATAGATGTGTGATCAGTATACCATATTTACGCAGAAAAGTCAAGCCTTTGCGCAAAGTCAGATGTAAGATGTCAGAAGTAAGAATTCCCGGCGTGCGTACGAAATCGTTTCCATAGCGACACCCATATAGGAAAACAAAAGTGGGTACAAGCCGTACATACGACCTGCACCCATTTCTGACCTCTAACTTCTTACTTTTGACTTTGCGCAGCACCCACTTCTGACTTCTGACCTCTTATTTCTAACTTCTTCCTTATCCCAGCATTGCTTCGTCCAGCCAGGCGATCCTGCCTTCGAACCAATCTACCAAAAATTGCAGGTTTTCGTCGTAGTCCAGCGTGGGCTCCATGTGGTATGGGGAATAGCGGCCGTACAGATCCCAGCCTCCTTCTGCGTAGTTGCGCCGGAACGATGCGTCGTATTGGTCGATGTACTGCCCGATCCGGCTCCGACCCAGCTCGTTGTCGGCGTAGATATTTTCAAACAGTGCGTGCTGCTCCCGGTATCGCTCGTTCACCAGCGCCGTAAAGCCCTCCTGGTGCTCGAACAATGCGCCAAACCAGCCTTGCCGGTTCCAGAAGCCATGGGTGCTGTCGCCGCTGTTGTCTCCACGTCCTTCGATGTTCAAATAGATCTTGTACCCTTCCTCGTCCACATAGGGTGACACGTTCCCGGACGACAGGTCAAAGTCCCACACGGGTCCGGCGTACAGCTTGTTTCCCTTGATGAAATATCGTGTGGAGAAGCTATTGCTGTCCAGATTCTTGGTCACCTCTAAGGTCAGGTACACGTTCACGAAGGAATCCAAGTCAAAATAGTCTTCCCCGTGACCTTCCAGCAGTGCCGTCTCCGCTTCCAACAGAAATGCGTCCAGCCACGTGCCCAGCTCCTCCGACACCTCTTCCGGCTTGTCCACCTTGAACCGCAGCCCCAGGGACGTCACCAGATAATAACTGCCATCGTCCCGGTTGCCGTCGATCTCCAATATGCATTCGTGCCCGGTGGTATCGATATCCACACGGGTCTTTTTGTCGGTCACCGCTTCCACCAGATCGTAGGTGCCCTGGTACTTGCCGTTGAAGAACACCTCTACCACCTTGGTCTTCGTGGTGTACGGTGCACCCAGATCCGCTGCCAAGGTCAGGCCGATGCTGCTGCGGAGCATGGTCTTGTCGTGGAGATTGGCAAGCAGATTCCATCGTTTGCCCTTGCCCATGCCAAAGAGACTTTCCGATTCCGATAATTTGATCGCATAGGGAAACTTGGGACCGGCCGCCGTGCTGTTTCCTCGCACCCGGATCTGGCAATCAGTCATGGACAGCGATTCGCCTTCTTCCCCCATGGCAGGCACGAACCCCAGCCGACACCGGTGGTATTCCCGGGACACATCGGGTCGGTTGTCGTCCATGGTGATGTACACCCGTGCCACGTCTCCCTGCTTCAGGGTCAGGGTCTGGGACGCTTCCACAATTTGGAGATACATGGCTTCCAGGTCCCCTTGGGTCAGGTCGTCCCGCATGAGCTCGAACCGCATAGCCGTCTGGTATTCCCGATAGGCCGTCATGGCTTCCTCGTCATAGTCCGACAGCCGGTGCACCAGATCCAGCGCATTGGTGCAGGCTCGCTTGGCGTCAAAGGCACTCTCGAACTGCCACCGGTTCTCCGGCAATGGGGCGTCAGCTTCTGTCTCCGTTTCCATTTCCTGGTAAAACTCCTGGCTCCGGCACCCGGTCAGCAGCGTGACCGACAGACTTGTCAGCAGTAGCACCAGCACCAGCGAGGTCTTCCATAGGCTTGCCCTGCGGCGGCATCGGTTCCCTTCCAGGCTGGAACGGTGGATGTCCGTCTCTTGGTGGGAATGGCGGTCGTCCACCTTTGGGAGGCATCGGCGGTCGTCCCATCGGCGGTCGTCCCATACCGGGCATTCCTTGGGGCATTTCCATAGCTTGCATATCAAATGGTTTTGCATCTGTGTCAGTCGGTGCTGCATGGTCATCCTCCTCCGCTTGGTTGTCGGTGATGTATCGCTTCGCCTGGGTCGAGAACAGGGTGTAGTAGGCACCGTGGTGCTGCATCAGCTCGTTGTGGCTGCCGATCTCAATGACCTTGCCATATTCCAGCACCACCACCTTGTTGGCCACCGTAGCGCTGGACAGCCGATGGGACACAAATATGGTGGTCTTGTCCTTGCGCAGGGAGTCGAACTGGTTGTAGATCTCCTGCTCGGCGATGGGGTCCAGAGAGGCGGTGGGCTCGTCTAAGATGATGATATCGGAGTCCGAATAGAAGGCACGGGCAATGGACAGCTTCTGCCACTGACCAATGGACAGCTCGATGCCGTTCTCCTCAAAGTAGCGCATCAGCGGCGTGTCGTATCCATCCGGCAGCTTTTCGATGAACTGATCCGCACTGCTCTGCTCGGCAGCCTGTCGAATGCCGTCCATGTCTTCCCCACGGGAAAGCTGCCCGAACTGGATGTTCTCCTTCACGTTCACGGCGTACTTGCCAAAGTCCTGGAAAATAATGCCAAACAGCTGGTACAGATCCTCTACCGCATACTCCCGGATGTCGTAGCCGTCCAAGGTGATCGTGCCCTCTGTGGGGTCGTACAGCCGGGTCAGCAGCTTGATCAGTGTGGTCTTGCCGGCGCCGTTCAGTCCCACCAGTGCCACGGTGTCTCCCGGCTCGATGGTCAGGTTCACGTGGTCGATGACGTTGCGCTCAGTGCCCGGATAGGCAAAGGACACGTTGTCGAACACAATGGTGTGTCCGGTGTGATGGGTGACCTTCCGTGGCTCTGCTCGTTCTGCCAGCAGCGGCACGATGGTGACCTTTTCGTTCATGAAGGTGATCAGGTTGTCGATGAACAGCGTGCCTTCGTAGATGGTAGCGGTGGTGGAGATCAGAGAGCCGATGCCGGATGCGATGGAATGCAGGGCACCGGTGTACAGCGAATAGTCACCCACCTCGTACCGTCCTTCGGTCACACCTTTTGCGATAAAGAGGAACAGTGCGCAGTTCACCGCCGTGGAGAACACCGAGGACAGCATATGCCAAAGTCCTTCACCTACGAACAGCTTTTTCAGTCCGGCGAAATACTTCTGGAAGGTCTCGTTGTACCGACCGATGAACAGCTCCGACAGCCCGAACAGCCGCACCTCTTTGACCATATCCTTGTTGGTCATGAGGTTGGAATAATAGTTCATCTGCCGTCTTTCCTTGGAGTGGTGGCGCATATAGTGGAAGTTCTTCCGGCGATAGACAAAGTTGATTAGCGCCGTGGGAATGCTGAGCAGTGCAATGAGCCAGGGCGCCGCTGCACTGACCTGAGACAGCACCACGATGAAGGACACCATGCTGATGATGGTGGAGATCACGTTGAAGTTGGCGTTGATGATCTGCAGAGGTCTGTGTCCGGCTTCCCGGCGTGCGTTCTCCAGCTTTTCGTAGAAGTCCGGCCGGTCGAAGGATGCCAGATCCACGGTCTTTGCCTTGTGCATGAGCCGCAGGTTGACGGTGTTGGTGACCAGCTCTCCGGCGATGTTGGTGACGATATTGGACAGGCGCCCCACCATGCTGGTAAAGAAGCTAAAGGCAAACTGCAGCACCAACAGTCCCGCCACCACAGACAATTCGGTGGACATACCGTTCTTGGCAGACACATAGGCCGAGGCCAGGCTGTTCAGGAGTCGGCTGCTGATCAGGGCACTGATGACCGGCGTGACCCCATTGAAGACGGCCATGAAGACCATGAAGAACAATATCCAGTGTTTTGTCTCCCAAACGATATGGAAGATGTACAGCAGTCGTTTGCAGAATTTGGAGATCAGGCGCCATAGATAGCCCGGTACTTCCCGGAGTGACTGCGGCTTTGGCTCCTTCAGCTTTTCTCTTGCTTTGTCCTGGGGTCCCATGAATCCCGGTGGCGGTCCCATCATACGATTTTCTCCTTTGCACTTTATGAAATCTATACGATACTATTATAGCGCATGGGACAGGATTTGTCAAATGTTATCGGAATAAAGCAATTGAATTCTGCGATTTTACGGACAGCCCCGACGATATTCACAAAATTTTGCACAAATTCGCCCATTTCTATTTACAACCGGACAAAAATCTGCTATACTAATGATACTTCATATGATACGGAAACGGAGACAACGAACATGAGAAAATGTATGACGATCCTGCTGCTGGCGGCGATGCTCCTGGCTTCCTGCGGACAAGGCGGCACAAACGACAGCGGTGAGACTACCGGCACCGGCACAGACACCACAGCGGCCGATGCGGAACCCACCAGCGAAACGGTCGATCCCTATGCAGATACCGTAGAAGCCGAAGATTTTGGCGGACGGGATTTTCACTTTTTGCTGTACGGCAACGGTGCGGAGATCAGCTGGTCGGTGTTCGATGTGATCGCTGAAGAGGCCACCGGCGAGGGAATCAACGATGCCATCTACAACCGAAATATGAGCATCAACGAAAAGTACAATATCGAGATCACCGGAATCATGGACGCTGCTGCCAACAACAGCTTAGCCAATGCGGTAAAGGCCGGAGACAGCACCTTTGACGCGGCCTTCCTGGACACCTATGGCTCTGCCTCCGCTGCCCAAAGTGGGATCCTGATGGACTATGGGATGCTGCCTGCCATCGATGTGACAAAGCCCTATTGGGATGCGCATTGTGTGTCCGATCTGTCCATTGGGGATAAGATCTACTTCCTGACCGGCGATATCTCCACCATCGATAAAAAAGCCACCTGGATCCTGATGTTCAACAAGAACCTGGTCACCAACTTTGACCTGGAGTCCCCCTACGATGTGGTGAACGAAGGCCGCTGGACCATCGACAAATTCCAGGAAATGTCCGCTGACGTATCCAGTGACCTGAACGGGGACGGCGAGATGACCAAGGAAGACCAGTACGGTCTTGCCACCACGCCGGACACGGTCCATGGATTGTTCTACTCTTGTGGCGGTCGATACATCCAGAAGGACGAAAACGACCTGCCCATCTTCGATATGGATGTAGAGCTGTGCACCTCGATCCTGGAGACCACCGGTGAGATCCTTGCCAACCAGCAAAACACCCTGCTGACCACCCGGATCAAGAATTCCTCGGACCCGATCACCGATATTCGGAATTGTTTCATCGAAGGACGGGCGCTGTTCTATGGCGAGGTGATGTTCCACGTGTCGGGACTGCGGGAAATGGCGGACGATTTTGGCATCATTCCCATGCCCAAGCGCAACGAAGCACAGGAAGAATACGTGACCTACACCAATCCGGCCGGACCCATGCTGCTGGTGCCCATGACCACAGCGGACGTAAACTGCACCGGCAAGGTACTGGAATCCCTGGCCTCTGCGTCTCACTACACCCTGACCCCGGCATATTATGAGATCGCACTGAAGGGTAAGTACGCCCGTGACACCGACTCGGCGGCCATGCTGGATATCATCTTTGCCAACCGGGTCTACGACCTGACCCAGGCCTACGGTTGGGGCACCATGCCCACGTCCTACAAGGATCTGGCCGTCAAGGGCTCCACGGACCTTGCGTCCCTGGTGGCATCCAAGCAAAGCTCCTTTGATTCTGCCATCGAAAAGTTCGTTGGTGCCTTCACGGAAGACTGATCGGACAGCAGCGGTTTGCCGGAAGGGTACAGACTGCCGGCGTGATTTTCCCACATCTGCCCCTTGACATCCGTACCCAAATGGTATATAATAAAAACAGAAAACCGAAAGAGCTTGCATGATCTTACGGTTGTCGATAGCACATGACTATGCTGTGCAGGAGAGAGTTGGCGCTCTTTCCTACAAGTGAGCCGGTGTTGAACCATACATGGTTCTGCAGACGGCTCACTTTTTCTTTGTATTGCGGAAATGCAAACCAAAAGAGATAAGAAGCGTGAACATTCGCACTTCTTATCTCTTTTTCCGTTCCGTGCCAGTTTCCCAGAAACAAAACAGAAACATTTTGGAAAACCTACGCAAACATGGTTTTGGTATCCTATAGGCACAAGAAAGACCACATTTGCAGGAGGACACGATGTTCCATATGCTCGATACCATTCTTGCCCGATTCGACCAGTACCTGAACCGGCTGGCTGTTGCCTATGTTTCCTTTGTCTACCGCCGGGCTGCGTGACACATATTTTTCGTCTGTCCGGGCATACTGACCTTGCAATACAACAGAGAAAGAAGGATCGGTATGCAACAGAAACACACAAACGCACCCACCAAGGAGCTGCTGGCCGAGGTGCATCGGAATTTGGTGATGGGCAGCGAAAGTCTGGTGGACGTACTGCCCAAGGTACAAGACAAATTCCTGCGCCGGGAGATCACCTATGAGCTGGAAGAATATGCCGCACACACCCAAAGGACCGTTGCCCTGATGGCCAGGTACGGCATCTCTCCCCAAAAGCCCGGCACCGTCAAGACCTTGCTGACCAAAGGCGGCATTGCCCTGAACACCCTGCTGGATAGCTCCGACGAACACATCGCCGAAATGATCCGCCGGGGCACCGATGTAGGCGTCACCCAGCTAAGCAGCACCATAGATCGGCTGACCCATCGTGGCTGTGCGGAACCGGTGCTGCAGCTGGCAAGAGATGTGGTGGCTCTCGAACGCACCACCGTGGCACGTGTCGGCGATCACTGCCAACCCACGTAATGGGCCCGGTATAGCACAGCCTTTACGTCTCGTTTCCGGGGCAGCTCCAAGAAGCGGTCGCAGTCGATGAACACATGGCTGAACACCGTCTCCAGCCCTTCCGTTTCCAGTTTTTGGTAAAGCGTATCCAGTGCGCCATCGATGTTGTCCAGCACCTTGTCCCGGCGCAGCATTAGGTACCGCAGGATAAAGGCGGCGGCGTTTTGCTGGCTGTAGGTCGATAGCCCATGGATGTCCCGAATGTCGATGACCTCGTCCCCTATCCGGATCACGCCCAACGGATCTACAAACAGCCGCTCCGTGCCACAGCGTGCCGGATAGGACGTGAAGCCTTCTCCGGTCAGCCGCCGGTTCTGCTGCCAACTGGCCGGGGCATTTTCTGCCTGGATCGATGCGATGTTTTCGGCTTTGGTCACACCGGTGTTCTCCTGCCACACGTGGTTCGCTTCGGTGGTGGCGTCCGTGATATGGAAGTCGTCCATGCGATACACCCGGTCTGCCACGCCCAGATATTCCCCACTGCCGCCAATGACCAGGATCGAGGACACATCCTTTGCCAGCTCCCGGACCCGGTCGGTGTAGGGTGTGATGGGTTCGTGGCGGATCAGTGCTTTCATCATTTTGTCCCGGATCATAAAGTTGGTGGCAGAGCGGTCCTCATCGATGAGCAGCAGCCTTGCGCCGTCCTGTACAGATTCCAAAATATTCGCCGCTTGTGAGGTAGAACCAGAGGCGTGGTCGGTGGAAAAATCCGTAGGGTCACCGCCGGGGATCCAGCGAATGAATGGCGAAATATTCATATGCTTTACACTTCTGCCATCCTCTGCAGCGATCTCCATAGCCGTCTCGTCTGTGACCACCAGCTCCCGTCCGTCTCCTTTCACATGGGGATAGACACCGGCTGCAATGGCGTCCAATAGGGTCGATTTGCCGGAGTAGCCGCCACCGGTGATCACGGTCACACCACGCCGTATGCCCATGCCCGGCACCCCGGCTACGGTGATCCGATCCTGGTCCGGCGACGAAAAGGGCACCGCCGACAGCAGCTTTCCACCCAGCTTGTTCCGGGGCAGAATACTGCCGTCCGCCAAGAAAGCGCAATAGTCGCTGGTTTGCAGCCAGGTGCGAATGGCTTCCCGGGTCTCGGTCAGGGCAAGCACCTCGTTGAGCATGGCGGCATCGAAATCCTGCACGAACTGCTCCACGGCGTTTGGCAGATCCACGCACAGCATTTTGGTGGCTTTTTTGATCTTGTCTGCCGGCAACTGCACCTGGATCCGGATACATAAGCATGGCTGCGGTGGGGTCAATTGTTCTTCGGGTAGCTGTTCCACATTACAGCCGCCCATGTAGCGATAGTATTGGGTAGCGCACCGGGCAAAGTAGGCGCTGTTTCGGGGCACCACCGTGGCGTCCGGCCGATGGACGTGGAACCATCCGTTTTCTTCGAGAGGTCGGCTGGGGTTGTCCAGCTCTGCGTTCAGGGCATCAAAATATTTGGCAATGCGACGCAGGCACCAGTCTGCCGCCGCCGTGGTCCAGGGATTGGTGTAGACGTAGTCCACCGGCAGCTCGATGTCCCTGGCCTGTGCCCCGTGGAGCTGTGCCATCATGTCCTCCGGCAGAATATCCTTTTCCGGGATCTGGATCACCACAGACGGCCGACCCTTGTGCATCCGATCCGGCTCCTCCAAGGTGTAGGCGATGTTGTTTTTCCAATAGGTGTTGTCCTGTTCCCAGGTCGGTGGCTGGATGGCGTCCGGATCGACCGGTGGCGGCAGGTGATGATACAGCATTTTCCCGGCGTAGAGAGAGATGCTTTTGGGTGGCACAGACTCTGTATCCTTCCATTGGTAGGCAGAGGTGTGTTCGTCCATTTTTGAAAAATACCAACGTAAACGTTTCAAGTTTGTATACTCCTGTGTGTTCAAAATGAATTTGTCAAAGGGAATGCGGATGCGGATATCGGGCAACCCAGGGGTATCCCGGTGTGTGGTCTGGATCTCGTAGGTAATGCCGTTCTGCCAATACACCGATTCCCAATCCGTATATTCCTCCGGGATCCGTGGGTCCGCATAATAGAGCACGCCGTTGTAGATCCCGGCATAGACCCGTTCTCGCTGCCCCATGCGATCCATGATATGCTTTAGTCTTTTGATAGTGCTATCCTCCTGTACTTCATCACTGTCTCCGTGGGAAATGCTGCAAACAAAAAACACACCCGACTGTGATGACCGGATGTGTTCGGCAAAAATATTCCAAAGCGACAGCACCCCTGGATCGTTCGCATCCAAAAATGCCCACTTGTGGCACGAAAAAACACACCCGGTATCTCAGAAAAGTCCTATGGATGTGTTCACCTGAAAAAGGATCCTGGTATCGTTATACCAGCGATCTATTCTTTTGTAGAAATCTTATGCAGCATTCCCACGGACGGCGACACGATCCATTCTTGTAAACAGCTTTTTCATAAAAACTTCGCCTCCGTTTCGTTGGAATTTTGTCAGCCTGTATGCGGCTGGTATGGGATCAGGCACGATATTGTACCTGACGAGGACAGTATACCACAGCTACGCCGGTTTGTCAAGAGGAAGATAGAAAAATGCACGAAAAACATGGATGCGAGCCCAAAATAGTCCCTGCTTTCGCCGTGTGAACAAAGGCCGAGATGACAGCTGCCAAATTGGTGTCTTTAGGATTTACGAAATGGAATTTGGTCGTTCCATTTCCACCCAGTGAGCCATATCTGTCGAACCAAGTTCCTTGGTTCCGCAGACGGCTCACTTTTTCATTTTCCGGATCATATCCATAATCCATGTTGCGATGGCTTTGTCATACACGATCATATCAAGTATAGCATCGATCCCGCTCAAAATCAATCATTCCGCAAATGCAGGAGATACGGTACCGTGTCTCTTTTTTGCTGCCCACTTGCAAACCGCTGCTGTTTCTGCTATAATAGGAGCATACATCCATTTCCAAAAAAGGACGATCATATGGTATTTGCAGTTTCCAATCCAACCATGCGACAGGCCGACCGGCGCTGCATCGATGCGGGTACACCGGCCACCACGCTCATGTACCGCGCCGGGTGCGGTATCCGGGACGCTTTTCCCTTTGACAGACATACACCGGTGGCGATCTTTTGCGGCAGCGGCAACAATGGCGGCGACGGCTTTGTGCTGGCACTGCTGCTTGCCGAACGGTCTATTCCCTGCACCATCGTTCTGGCGGAGGAAAAATGGTCGCCGGACGGACGCTATTATTACGATAAATGTAGAGAACAAGGCATACCCATCCAGCTGTGGCAGGCGTCCTTTTCCCTCTCCGGCTATGGTGTGGCGGTGGACTGTCTCTTTGGCACCGGCTTTCATGGGACACTGCCCCAGCCATACGACCAAATGATCCGGCAACTGAACAGTTCCGGTCTGCCCATCGTAGCAGCGGACATTCCCTGCGGTCTTTCCGGAGACAGCGGCAAACCGGCTCGTACCCAGGATGGCGACACATTGGCAGTGCGTGCCACGGTGACGGTGTCCATTGGTTCTTGTAAGCTTGGGCATTTTTTGGCTTCCGGTAAGGCATATTGCGGCAGGCTGCAGAACATCGACATCGGCATTCCCGTGGATCCAGCCGGGTGTGTCTCTGTGCCCGAAGCAGGGGATTTTGGCGATATCCTGCCCCATCGGGCGACCGACAGTCACAAGGGCACCTATGGCTATGTGGCGGTGCTGGGTGGCTGCCGGAGCTACAGTGGTGCCATCAAGCTTGCCAACTTAGCGGCATCTTCTCTGCGGTGTGGCTGTGGCGTGGTGAAGCTGTTGTGTGCGGATTCGATCCTGCCATCGGTAGCGCCGTATCTATTGGAAAGCACTGCCGTTCCCCTGCCTGACCACGGTGGTTCCCTGGACTTTGCACCGGATGCCCTGGAAAAGGCGCTGACCGGTACCCGTGCGTTGGCGGTGGGCATGGGCTGGGGAGACGGCGAACACAACGAAGCCATATTGACCTGGCTCCTGCAGTGCTATCCCGGCACGCTGATCTTAGATGCCGACGGACTGAACTGCTTAGGTCGCATGACAGAAGATACACGACGCAAACTATTCGATGAACGATATCAAGCCGGACGCACCACGATCCTGACGCCGCATCCCATGGAATTCGCACGCATTTCCGGTGTTTCCATAGCCGAATGCGACACCGACCCGATCCCATACTGCAAGCGTTATGCGGCAGAAAATCACGTGATCCTGCTGCGCAAGGGTCCCGGTACCATTGTGACAGATGGGCACGAATGCTATATTGTGACCCGTGGATGTGCCGGTATGGCAACGGCTGGCAGTGGAGACGTGCTGTCCGGGGTCTTGGCTGGGCTGGCCGGCTACAATCGGGGCAGTGCGAAAATGGTGGCCTGCGGTGCCTATTTGGCCGGACTGGCCGGCGAGCTGGCACAGGCAGAAATGGGTGAGATCGGCATGGTCGCCTCGGATACGGTGCGATATCTGGCAACCGCCGCCAAGCAGCTACAGGAAAATGGGGAATGCTCTCCAACAGAACATAGCATATAAGACCGTAGGGAACTGCTTCGGCGGCTCCCTTTTTTCTGTATCTATCCATAGAAATTTCGCATTTCCTCTTGTAAAATGCCGACGAATCTGCTATAGTAATGGTACATGAAAATCACCTGCAAAGGAGCAACCATAAACTATGTACAATTTCTTTTCTCCCAGTCAGATCACGCCCACCGGCTGGCTTAAGGATCAGCTGACCATTCAGGCAAAGGGGCTGGCTGGCAATTTAGACAAGGTTTGGCCGGACGTGCGGGACAGTGCGTGGATCGGCGGCAACAGAGAAGGTTGGGAACGTGTGCCCTATTGGCTGGACGGCTTTGTGCCCCTGGCGTTCCTGCTCCGGGACGAAGATATGATCGAACGGGCCGAAAAATACATCCGCTCCATTCTGGACAGACAGTGCAAGGATGGTTGGATCTGTCCCTGCGCACCGGAGGAACGGGTCACCTACGACACCTGGAGCTTCCTGCTCATCGGCAAGGTGCTGGCGCTGTACTGCGAATGCACCAAGGAGCTGCCGGAGAAGCACGACCTGTGGAAGAAGGCCGACCGAGGACTGTACAACGCCATGCAGTGCCTGTATACGCTGCTGTCCGACGGCACGGTGCATTTGTTCTCCTGGGGCAAGTTCCGCTGGTTCGAAGGTCTGATCCCGCTGGCCTACCTGCAAAAGCGGTACCACAAGGACTGGATCGTCTCCCTGGGCAAGCTGCTGCGGGAACAGGGTGCAGACTGGTCTTCCTTCACTGACACCTGGCGCCGGCCCAAAAACGAATGGACCTTCCACACCCACATCGTCAACATCGGCATGATGTTCAAGTATGAAGCCCTCTCCTGTGCCCTCTTTGACGAGGAATACACCGACCGGGCAGAAGAACTTTGGCAGATTCTGGAAACCTATCATGGTACGGCCGTGGGCTCCTTCACCGGCGACGAATGCCTGTCCGGGAAGTACAACAACCAGGGCACCGAGCTGTGCAGCATCAATGAGCTGCTGTATTCCTGTGAGCTGCTGTACTCCATCACCGGCAAGAGCATCTGGGCAGATCGGCTGGAAAAGCTGGCATACAACGCACTGCCTGCCACCATGTCCGATGATATGTGGACACACCAGTACGACCAGCAGGTGAACCAGATCGCTTGCCAGAAGTTCCCCGGCAGAAGCCTGTTCCGCACCAATGGCGCTGAAGCACACCTGTTTGGTCTGGAACCCAATTTTGGTTGCTGCACCGCCAATATGGGACAGGGCTGGCCGAAGCTGGCACTGTCTGCCTTCCGCAAGAACCGCACCGGGATCGAATGCCCCATGATGCTGCCTGCCACGCTGGACACCACGGTACACGGCAAAAAGGTCAACCTTTCCATCGATACGGCTTATCCTTTCCGGCATAGTGGCACCTACACCGTGACCACCACAGAACCGGTCCACTTCACCCTGAAGATCCGGGTACCCGGCTGGGCCAAGGGCTGCACGGTGAACGGTGAGAAGTTTGGCGGTAAGATGATCGTGATCAGCAAGGATTGGTGCGGCACAGAGACGGTGGCAGTGGCCTTCACCGCAGTGCCCCATCTGGTGGATCGTCCTGCCAAGCTGAAGACGGTGGAATACGGACCGCTGGTGTTCTCGCTGCCCATCGAAGCCGCATGGAAGAAACACGAATACGAAGCTGGCGGTGTAGAGCGGAAGTTCCCCTACTGCGACTACGAGCTGGTTCCCCAGAGCGAATGGCGCTACGGCTTTGCCGCCAAGGAATTCACCGTGGAAGAGTGCCCGGTCGATGCGGTGCCCTTCTCTTCCACTGCCCCGGCTCTGCAGCTCCACGCCAAGCTGGCACCCGTGGACTGGGACTATGCGGACGGCTTTGACACGGTATCTGCCGCCACGCCCAATTCGGACAAGGCCACAGGCGAAGCTGTGGATATGGTGCTTGTCCCCTACGGCTGCGCCAAGCTGCGTATGACGGAAATGCCGGTATTGCGGAAGTAATACGATATTACGGAAGTAATACGATATTACACAAGTAATACGATATTGCGGAAGTGATACGATAGTACGGAAGTGATATGGTAGTACGAAAGTGATACGGTATTACCAAACCCAATCCATAACAAAAATGGCTCCGTTTCTGTTGAGATGGAGCTATTTTGTCGCAATGGAAACGTCCTCCTATCCCAAGGAGCACACCATCTTTCGGATATTCTCACAGAGCCTATTATTCACAATTAATTCACTGCCCCCCCTAAATGCGTTCATATTTTTGCGTTATACTGTCTCATACATTCCAAAAACCCACAGATCACAGGAGAATACCATCATGCGTAAAGTCACCGCTGTTCTGCTCTTTGCCGCTTTGCTGACTGCCCAGCTTCTTTCCTGCGGCACTACCGATACCACGCCCGACACGACTGCACCTGCTGACACTACCCAAACCGAAGCCACACCGGAGACCGAAGCCGATCCCTACGCCGGCTACGATCTGGGTGGGTACGAGCTGCGGATCCTCAATGTGGAAGGCGTTGTCTGGGGCACACCACAGCTGGATATTACGGAAATGTCCGGCAATGCTGTGGACGATGCCGCCTACACCCGGAACCGTGCCCTGGAAGAAAAACTGAATTTCACCCTGTCCGTTGTGGAAGAAAGCGATCCCGACGGTGCGCTGGATAAGGCGGTCAATGCCGGCGAGGATCTCTACGACGTCAGCTACACCCGTACCGACCTGACCGCTTCCAATGTCTCCAAAAACCTGTATGCCAACATTTTAGACCTGCCCGGCATCGATCTGGAAGCGCCTTGGTGGGATCCGGAATTCAACGCCGGTCTGCTGCTGCGGAACGAATACCTGTACCAGGCCAGCAGCAGCTTCAATGTCAGCACCTTCATCCGCTCGATAGCTATTGTTTTCAACAAGGATATCCTATTGAACAATGGTCTGGAGCTGCCCTACGATATGGTACGCAACGGAGAATGGACGTACGACGTGATGAAGACCTATGCGGAGACCGCACGCAATCTGAACGGCGATGACCAATACACCCAGACCGGCAACTGCACCTATGGCACAGCTACCTTCAGTGGTTGGCTCTCTGTGGCGGCAACTTCAGCCGGCAGCCTGGTCCAGGTGGACGAAAAGGGAGAGCCCTACTTTGCCGGTGCCTCGGAATCCTTCGTGGATGCACTGGATACGCTGGCTACGGTGTTCAGCGGTGACGGCATGACCCTGGACGATGGAAACACCTATGTGGATCGATATGCCGAGGGAAAGGCGCTGTTTATGGTGTCTGCCATTGGCAACGTGTCCAGCCTGCGGGATATGGATTCGGAATACGGGATCCTGCCGGCACCCAAGTACCACGTGGAAGAAGACTACAGCGCACCCATGGGTTCTGCCTATGTGATGGGGATCCCGGTGACCAACAGCCATATGACCGAAACGGCGACGGCGCTGGACTGCCTGTCCCGGTACAGCTATGACAATGTGCTGCCGGTGTTCTTTGATTCTCTGTGCTACAAGGGTCTGCGAGATGCGGATTCGCTGGATATGCTGACCATCATCAATACCTACCGGAAGGCCGACCTGGGTCGTATCTTCGGCTGGACACAGGTGTTCCTGGATCAGGTAGGCGCCAAGCTGGTCAAGGGGAATCTCAACATCGTGTCGGACATCGAATCCAAGCGTTCCTCTATCGAATCCAGCATCACCAAAACCATGGATGCGATCCGTCCCTGATCCCCTCTCCTACCTGCACAATTTCGTGTATCCGTTATAGTTTTATCTCATGCAGAACTACCGAAAATGACTCCATTTCGTTGACAATGGGGTCGTTTTTGTTGTATAATATATTGTATATGGGAAGCTGCACCCTTCTTCTCTGTAGGGTGTGCGTCATTGCCTGGTTTTTCACCTTGCAGCGTTCCCCATCTATTTTAAGAATCAAAGGAATTTTTCTCCTATGTTAAAAAGTATGACTGCCTTCGGGCGTGCCCGTGCCATGACACCTGCCGGCGACCGGGACATCACCGCCGAGATCCGCAGTGTCAACAGCCGCTATCTGGATGTGTCCGTGCGTCTGCCCCGTTCCATGAGCTTCCTGGAAGAAAAGATCAAGGTCTACCTGGCTGAGCGTGGCATTTCCCGTGGCAAGATCGAAGTCAATATCAATGTCAATGTGGTATCCGAGGAAGGCGTGGAATACATGGTGGACACCGCTGCCGCCACGTCCTACATTGGTGTCCTGCGCCAGCTGCAAAAGGATCACCAGTTGGACGGTTCCATCACCATTGGTCTGGTGGCAGCCAACCGGGAGCTGTTCACCGTGAAAAAGCCGGAGGACGATATGGAACGGGACTGGAACGATGTGCGTCCCGTGCTGGCCGAAGCGGTGGATGCCTTCATCGCCGGTCGTACCAGAGAAGGACAAAATCTGGAAAACGACATCCGCAAAAAGTGTGAGACCATCCAGTCCCTCACTGCCAAGATCAAAACCCTGTCCGAAGCGGACATCGCCGGATATTCTGCCAAGTTAGAGCAGCGGATCCGGCAGTTCCTCGCCGATTTCGAGATCGATGTGGCAGAGCAGCGGATCCTGACCGAGGCTGCCATTTACGCCGACCGTGCCGCCATCGATGAAGAGCTGGTACGGCTGGATTCCCACTTTACTGCCATGGACGAGATCCTTCGTTCCCCGGAAGCCGCCGGTCGGAAGCTGGACTTCCTGCTGCAGGAAATGAACCGGGAGACCAACACCATCGGTTCCAAGGCGGCCAACGCTGAGATCGCCCATCTGGTGGTGGATATCAAGTGCGAGCTGGAAAAGATCCGGGAACAGATTCAGAATATTGAGTGAGCCACATGAGATTTGTAAACGTAGGATTCAATAATATCATCAATGCAGAGCGGATCGTGGCGGTGATCGGATCGGATTCGGCACCGTCCAAAAGGCTGATCCAGGACGCCAAGGATATGGGACGAGCCATCGACTGCACCAGCGGCAGAAAGACCCGCTCCATTCTGGTCATGGACAGCGACCACGTGATCCTCTCTGCCATCCAGACCGAGACCCTGTCAGCACGGCTGGCCAATGAAGACACCGGCGCAGACGACGACACCGACGAAGACGAAAAGTGATCCCAGCTTTCCGGAAAGGAGAACCTATGGAAAAGACACTGCTTTCGATGGACGTCCATGGATTTTATTTGAACGGCACACCCTTTGACCTGGCGTCCGGCGATTTCCACTATTTCCGTACCCTGCCCGGCGGCTGGCGTCACAGACTGTCTCTCATGAAGGCTGCCGGACTGCATGCCGTCCAGACCTACGTTCCCTGGAATCTGCACGAGCCGGAGAAGGGGCACTACTGCTTCGAGGGACATCTGGATCTGCACGCCTTCCTGACCCTGTGTCAGGAGATGGAGCTGTATGTGCTGCTGCGTCCGTCGCCCTATATTTGCTCCGAATGCGACTGGGGTGGTCTGCCCTATTGGCTCATGACGGAAAACGCCTGTCCCCGCACCATGGACGAGGGCTTCACCCGACACTACCGAGACTACTTCCATCGTCTCCTGCCGGAATTTCAGTCCATGCTGTCCACAAACGGCGGTCCCATTCTGGCCTTGGCGGTGGAAAACGAATACGGCTCCTTCGGCATGGATCAGGACTACATCCGCTGGCTCGCCGATCTGTACCGTTCCGCCGGCGTCGATGTGCCGCTGTACAACACCGACGGGGACAATCTGTATATGCTGTCCCACGGCGGTCCCAAAACGATCTGGTCGGGCATCAATGTGGCAGAGGTGACCGAGACCTCCATCGCCACGCTGCACGCCTATCAGCCGGAAGTGCCGGTGTACATCGGGGAAATGTGGGGTGGTCGTGCCCAACAATGGGGTGGTCGTTTTGCAAGGCAGTCTGCCGAAACCATTGCCGACCGATACCGCAAAGCGCTGGAGCTGGGCGCACACGTGAACTTTTATATGTTCTGCGGCGGCACCAACTTCGGGTTCCACAGCGGCGCCAACCATTGCGTCTACCGTGCGGATGTGCCGGGTGCCCGGGAACGATACATCCCCTTCTGCACCAGCTATGACGTAGACGCACCGGTCAGTGAAGACGGCAGACCCAGTGAAAAATATTTTGCCATTCGCAAGGTCCTTGCCGCACACAGAGGGTTGACCGAAGAACAGCTGCCGCCGGTGCCGGAGCATCTGCCGGTACAGGTGGCCGATGCGATCCACTGGGAAGACAGTCGTTCGGCATTCGATCCGGCGGTGCTGGACGCATTGACTGCGACCAAGGTGATCTCCGGCAATGTGCGCACCATGGAGTCGCTGGGCCAGGACTATGGCTTTGTGCTGTATACGACATATGTAGCAGTATCTGATCCGGACTACACCTATTACGTGCGACTCTGTGGGCTCCACGACCGGGCAGACATCTATGCCGACGGCGTGTATCTGGGCACGTATTATCGGGATCGGGACAATGACCCGGTGTCCTTCCGGGCAGCGGCAGGAAAAGACCGTGTGCGGCTGGACATTCTGGTGGAAAACATGGGACGGATCTGCTATGGCTATAAAATGCTCACGGAGCAAAAGGGGATCACCGAATGCGTGATACTGGATCGTGCTCTGGGAGACGGCAGACCCTATCCGGTGCCCTCCATTGTGACCGGTTGGGAAAGTCGTGCCCTGCCCTTCCGCTATCCCCAGGTGGCAAAAGCGCTGGACACGACTGTGGCAGGTGGACCCTGTGGTAGCACGCCCCATTTGTTCCGTGGTACCTTTACCGCCACGCCGGGTGTGGACACGTTCCTTGCCTATGCCGATGGAAACCTGACCAAGGGTGCGGTTTGGATCAATGGATTCCCGATAGGTCGATATTGGCGCATAGGCCCACAGGCGACCCTGTACATCCCCGGTGAGCTGCTCCGGGAAGAAAACCGGATCGAGCTTGTGGAGCTGTACAGCGATGGCACGATGCCGGTGGTACAGTTCTGCGACACACATCGGCTGGACGAGCTGAGCGAAAACGTAGAGATCGTGAAAAGGATATAGAAAAATGAAAAAAGGACTTGTATATGTGATCTCCGGTCCCTCCGGCAGTGGCAAAGGTACCATTGTGGAAGAGCTGCGGAAGATCGCACCGAACATTGGTGTAGCAGTCTCGGCTACGACCCGTGCACCTCGTCCCGGTGAAGTGGACGGCGTGACCTATCACTACAAAACCAGAGAAGAATTTGAAGCACTGCTGGCGGCCGGTGAGATCTTAGAACACACGGAGTACAGCGGCAATCTGTACGGCACCCTGCGTTCTGAGGCCGAAAAGGTGACCAATGCCGGACGGGACCTGATCTTAGAGATCGAGGTGGACGGCGGCGGACAGATCAAGCGGCTGCTGGGCGACGGCTGTGTACTGATCATGCTGTTGGCGCCGGATGCAGCCGAACAGGAGCGCCGACTCCGGGACAGAGGTACGGAGACCGAAGAAAAGATCCAGATGCGTATGGACAAGGCCAAGAGCGAGATCGCCGTGGCCGGAGACTACGATTATCTGGTGTTGAACGAGACGGGCAAGCAGGAAGAATGCGCCGAAAATCTTCTGGCGATACTGAAGGCAGCACACCTGACCTACCCCCGGATGCGCCACATCACAGATCGGTATTTTGACAAGTAAGATGTCAGAAATCAGATGTCGGAAGTACTTTGAAAAGTCAGAATGCAGATGTCAGAAGTCGGCGTTTGAAATACCCGAACCGTTTGTCCATACCTATTGGATTATTGAGATACGATCCATCACACACATAAAATAAAATTGAAAACACATCAAAGGAGATATATAGTATGATTCACCCTTCTATTGCTGAACTGACCCAGGACGGAAAGATCAACCGCTACACGCTGGTGGTAGCCACCGCCAAGTGCGCACGGATCATCACCGACGAATACATGAAGCAGAGAGAGTTTGCCGAAAAGATGTCGATGAACAAGGACAACGAAAAGGCAAAGAACCTGACCAATCTGATCCGGAAGGAATACCGGGACGAAAAGGCTGTGAAGAACGCCATCAACGGTCTGTACAGCGGCGAGTTCCGCATTTTGTCCGAGGAAGAAGCCATCGAATACCGGAAGAAGAAGGAAGAAGAGGAAGCCCAGAAGCGTGCGGAAGCCGAAGCCCAGGCCGCTCTTGCCAAGGAAGCAGAAGAAGCCGAGGATGCTGAGGACGCCGACGAGTCTGCCGATGCGGATGCCGATGCGCTGGAAATGCTGATGGGTCTCATGGGTGACGAGGACGTGCCCGAAGACGGCATGGACGACGGAGACGACGAATAATTCACCCGACACAGGCTACAATTCTGGAAGCCACACGTTTCGAGCTACGCCAACGCAGCACGTATGGGAACGTGGATCCAGGTATCGTTTTCGCCGAAAGGACCAGGGCATCCACGTTGACATAGGAAAGGAGCACACCATGGGAGAGCTGGCAGAGGTATATATCTTAGACGTACCCTATCACGCCGACAAAGCCTATACCTACTATCTGCCGGATGAGCTGGCGGAGCGGTGCAGACCCGGCTGTCTGGCTGAGGTACCCTTTGGCAAGGGCAACCGACGCATGATGGCTGTGGTCGATGGGCTGCCGGAAGGGAAGACCAAATCCATCTACAAGCCGATGACCAACTGTTCCACGGAGCCGGTGCTGACGGCGGAGATGCTGGCGCTGTGTCACTTTCTCAAGGAATACACCCTGTGTACCTTTGGGGAAGCGGTCCGTGCGGTGGTGCCCGGTGGTGCCCTGACCCGGATCATCGAATATTACCAGGCAAAGCCCTGTTCGGAAAGGCAGATGCAGGAATTGTCTGCCAAGGCGCTGCAGATCTATGCCTTTCTCAACGGCAGAAGCAAATGCACCAAGCAGCAGATCCAGAACGAAGTCCCCTTTGACTGCACCAACACCCTAAACGACCTATGCCGGATGCACTATCTGGAAAAGAACGTGGTGGTGCAGGATCCATCCAAGGGACAGGTGCGGCTTCTCTACACCTTGACGGAGCAGGCCCAAAAGGAGCTGCTGGCGGGAAACCAAGAATCCTTAGTGGCCACCTGCCGCAGCGAGAACCAGGTGAAGATGTTTTTGGCGCTGGCAGAGGAATTTCTCCAAAACAAAGACGATTTTTCCATAGAAGAAAAAGACCTGTTTGAACGGATCTCCGTGTCGGTGGCAACCGGACGAAGCTGTATGCGGCGGCTCATCGAACGTGGGCTTGCCGTTGTCCTGGAGGAGACAGCCTATCGAGATCCCTTCCGCCTAAGTCCAGAGGAAGCGGCGCAGACCCCACAGCCCGATCCGACCTTGACCGAAGAGCAGCAGAATGCCCTGTCCACGATCCTGTCGCTGTACCAGACCGGCGAACCCAAGGCAGTGCTGCTCCACGGTGTCACCGGCTCCGGCAAGACCAATGTGATGCTGGCTGCCATTGAACAGGTGCTGGCCGACAAACGTGGGGTGATCCTATTGGTGCCGGAGATCGCACTGACCCCACAGACCGTACAGATCTATCGCCGCCGGTTCGGAGAGCGGATCGCTGTGATCCATTCGTCCCTTTCCCCCGGCGAAAAGCTGGACGCCTGGAAACGGATCCGTGCCGGGCTGGCCGATCTGGTCATTGGCACCCGGTCTGCCATCTTTGCGCCGATCCCCAACCTGGGCATGATCCTGATCGATGAGGAGCACGAGTACACCTACAAATCCGACACAGACCCCAAGTACCACGCCCAGGACGTTGCCCGGTTCCGTTGCGGCTTCCACAAGGCTGTGATGCTGCTGGCTTCTGCGACTCCCTCGGTCACGTCCTATTACAAGGCCCAGTCCGGCACATACACACTTGTAGAATTAAAACATCGATACAACCAGAGCGCACTGCCCCAGGTGGAGATCGTGGATATGCGTGGTTCTTCTCCCACCTTTGCCATCGGAGACGTGCTGGCAGAAAGGCTCCGGGCAGACAAGGCGGCAGGCAACCAATCCATTTTGTTCCTGAACCGCCGGGGCTACAACCATTTTGTGTCCTGCCGCAGCTGTGGAAAAAGCATCCAATGTCCCCACTGCTCGGTGTCCATGACCTACCACACGGTGCGCCACGGCAAGCTGCTGGACGAAGGCGAAGGCTACCAGACCAGCCGACGGGAAAACGGCCTCTTGGCCTGTCACCTGTGCGGCTATCGCTGTCCGGTGCCGGAGGTATGTCCCACCTGTGGACAGCCCCATTTTCTGTTCCAGGGCTGCGGCACCCAAAAGGCCGAGGACGACATCGAAAGTCAATTTCCCGATCTGCGGGTCATTCGCATGGACACCGACACCATCCGTGGCAAATTTTCCCATGAGACCTACCTGACCCAGTTCCGGCGTGGCGAAGCGGATGTGCTGCTGGGAACGCAAATGGTGACCAAGGGACACGACTTTCCCAAGGTGGCTACGGTGGGTGTGCTGAATGCAGATTCATCGTTGTTTCTGGACGACTATCGTGCCAGTGAACGCACCTTTTCCATGCTGACCCAGGTGATCGGTCGGGCCGGTCGTGGGGACGTGCCGGGGAAAGCCATCATCCAGACCTGGAACCCGGACAACGAGATCCTGCATCTGGCGGCCACCCAGGATTACACCACCTTCTATAGCGGCGAGATCCGACTGCGCAAGGCACTGTGCTTTCCGCCGTTTTGCGACATTGCGGTGATCACCGTGTCCGGCAGTGACGAAGGCGTGCTTTCGGCGGTGGTGACCAGTCTGCACCAGCGGATCCGGGACTATGCCGCCGGCGAATTCAGCGATGTGCCCCTGGTGCTGTTTGGTCCCTTTGAGGCGCCGGTCTATCGGGTACAAAATATTTACCGGATGCGGTTTGTGATCAAGTGCAAGCTGAACCGGCGCAGTCGTGGGTTTTTGGACAGGCTGCTGTGCGAATACGGCAGTGGCGTCCTGCCCCATGATGAGGACGACGACAAAAAGAAAAAACGGCGTAAGGCTGATGCGCCTACGGAGATCCGTCTGCACCATCGAGGCGACCGGCGGATCACGGTGACGGTGGATCTGAATCCATCGACCATTTAAGTTGACTTGCGTCAACTTAAGTTGACTGACGTCAACTTATGTCAACTTAAAGCATCACTGGTTCATTTAAGCGAACCAGCATCGACTGAAACACGAAAACAAGAAACAAGAACATACAATCGGAGTTGTACAAAAAATGGCTATTTTGAATATTGTTAAAGAAGGCGATCCCATTCTGCGGAAGGTTTGCCGTCCTGTGACGGAGATCACGCCCCGGATCCGGCAGCTGGCCGAGGACATGGCAGAGACCCTGATCGATGCCAACGGTGCCGGGCTGGCTGCTCCCCAAGTGGGAATCCTGCGGCGGCTGGTGCTGGTGGACAACGGTGAGGAGATCATGACCCTGATCAACCCGGAGATCATCGCCTCCGAAGGAGAACAAGAGGAAGTGGAAGGCTGCCTGTCTGTGCCGGACCAGTGGGGCGTCACCCATCGGCCTGCCAAGGTGACGGTGCGCTACCTGAATCTGGCTGGCGAGACCGTGGAGTACACCGGTGAAGGACTGTCCGCACGGTGCATCTGCCACGAGCTGGATCATCTGGACGGCATTTTGTACATCGACAAGGCCATCCATATGCTGACCCCGGAAGAAAAAGAAGAAATGTTGGACAAGGACGAAGACTAAAGGAGGGTCACCCATGCGTATCGTATTTATGGGCACACCGGACTTTGCTGCTGAATGCCTCCGTGCCGTATATGCCCATCCTGCCGCACAGATCGTTGGCGTCCTGACCCAGCCGGATACCCAGAAGGGTCGGGGCATGAAGTTCATTCCGTCTCCTGTGAAGGTATTCGCCACAGAGCATGACCTGCCGGTGTACCAGCCGGAGACGCTGAAAAACGGTGCTTTCGCCGATACCCTGGCCGAGCTGGATCCGGAGCTGATCTTGGTGGCGGCCTATGGGAAGATCCTGCCCCGCTATGTGCTGGACTATCCCAAGTATGGCTGCATCAATGCCCACGGTTCTCTGCTCCCCTTGTATCGGGGTGCGTCTCCCATCCAGCGTGCCATCATGGACGGTCAGACCCGCACCGGGATCACTGCGATGTACATGGCTGACGGCGTGGACACCGGGGATATGCTGCTCACCGGGGAATGCGACATTCTGCCGGAGGACGACTTTGGTTCTCTCCACGACAAGCTGGCCGTCATCGGTGGGAAGCTGTTCTGCCAAGTCATCGACAAGGTTCTTGACGGCACCCTGGAAGACGACCGCACGCCCCAGGACGACAGCCGTGCTACCCATGCGGCAAAGATCCTGAAGGAAGATACGGTGTTAGATTTTGCCCGGCCTGCCCACACGCTGTGGTGCCTGATCCGTGGGCTGTCTCCGGTGCCGCTTGCCATGACCCGTACACCCGATGGGAAGCTATTGAAGGTGGCTTCTGCCCAGGTAGCCGACACCCACACCGATGCCACGCCGGGTACGGTGCTTTCTCTGGACGACGGGATCCTGGTGGCCTGCAGCGAGGGTACGACACTGCGGCTGACCGCTGTGGTACCGGAGGGGAAAAAGCGCATGGATGCCAACGACTACATCCGTGGACGCAAGCTGAACGTCGGTGACGTTCTGCAGTATTGATATTGACCGACCTCTTGCCCCTTCTGCTTCGGAAACCATTTATAAAGGAGCAAGCATTATGCCTTATTCGTATTATTATGGATTTGATCTGTCCTACCTGATCTACTGTGTACCGCCGCTGCTGTTGGCGCTTTGGGCCCAGTGGAAGGTCAAATCCACCTTTGCGCATTATTCCAAGGTCGCCTCGGATCGAGGAATGACCGGTCGGGATGCGGCACGGCTGATCTTGGACACCAATGGTCTCTACGATGTACCGGTGACCCAGATCGCCGGAGAGCTGACCGACCATTTTGACCCCAAAGAAAATTTGATACGCCTGTCCGACCCGGTATGCAATGTGCGTTCCGTAGCGGCCGTTGGTGTCGCTGCCCACGAAGCCGGACACGCCGTCCAATATGCCGTGGGATATGTACCCATGAAGTGGCGGTCTGCCCTGGTGCCGGTGGTGAATTTTGGCTCCAATCTGGCCATGCCCCTGGTGCTGCTGGGGATCGTACTTTCCTTTGACACCCTTGCCTATGTGGGCGTGATCCTGTTCTCCGCAACGGCCCTGTTCCAGCTGGTGACACTGCCGGTGGAGCTGGATGCTTCTCGCCGGGCGTTGGCTGCGCTGGAAGGTGCCGGACTGTCGGAAGAAGGTGTCCGTGGTGCCAAAAAGGTATTGACTGCGGCGGCGCTGACCTATGTGGCGGCACTGCTCACGGCCATTGGCAACCTGCTGCGGTTGTTGTCCATCGTACGAAGAAACGACGACCGTGGCCGAAGATAAACAAACAACCGGAATATAACTAAAGGATATTTTCATGCCTCAACATACACGATCGCCTCGTGGGCTGGCACTGGATTCCCTGCTAGCCTGCGAAAAATGTGGGCGATACACCAATTTGGAGATCGACAGCGGTCTGCGCAGTGCTGCTCTTTCGGCGGCAGACAAAGGACTGTACACCCGGCTGGTCTACGGCGTCATCGAACGGCGCATCACCCTGGACTACATCCTGGACAGATACGCCAAGACGAAAGCTGCCGACATGGAGCCTGCGGTGCGAATGGCGCTGCGGATGGGTCTGTACCAACTGGCTTTTCTGGATCGGATCCCTGCCCACGCTGCAGTCTCGGAAACGGTGGAGCTGGTGCCCAAGCGTTCGAAAGGATTTGTCAACGCCATCCTGCGTTCCTTTCTCCGGGACAACTGCCGTTATCCTTTGCCCGACGAAAACCATGTGGAATTCTATTTATCTGTAAAATACTCTTTTCCCGAAGAGATCTGCAGCCTGTATCTGGCCGACTACGGCAGAGAGACCACGGAGATGCTCCTGTCTGCCTTTAACCAAGAGCCACCCATTGGGATCCGGGTCAATACCCTGCGGCACACCACCGAAGAAGCGTTGGCACTGCTGGAAAACGATGCATCGACCACAAACATACCGGGGATGCTCACCGCTGCCACTTTGACCGATACCATCCGGACCGGGTTGGAAAAGGGTGACTGGTTCGTGCAGGACCCGGCGTCCCGGATCTGTACCCTGGCGGTAGATGCCAAGCCCGGTGAGGTCGTGGTGGACACCTGTGCCTGTCCCGGCGGCAAAAGCTTCTCCATGGGACTGGACATGGCCGGTCGTGGCACGCTGTACGCCTTTGACCTGCACGAAAACAAGCTGTCCCTGATCCGCCGTACCGGAGAACGGTTGGGACTGTCTGATCTGCTGCAGGTGGCAAAACGGGATGCCCGCACGCCGGACGAAGCACTCCTTGGCAAAGCGGACAAGGTACTGTGCGATGCGCCCTGCTCCGGCCTGGGTGTGGTGGCAAAGAAGCCGGACATTCGGTATAAGGAGCTCTCTGCCATCGAAGGACTGCCGAACATCCAGCGCGCCATTCTGACCGGTGCCGCTGCCTATGTGAGATCCGGCGGCGTGTTGGTGTACTCCACCTGTACCCTGCGGAAGGCCGAAAACGAAGACGTGGTGCAGGATTTTCTGAAAAACCATCCGGACTTTGCGCTCTGTCCTTTTGCGGTCGGAGAGATCCAAAGCGAGGGAATGCTGACCCTGCTGCCCCACCTCTATGGCACAGACGGATTTTTTGTAGCAAAAATGATAAGGAAATGAAACACACATGATGACTGAACAAGCAAGACCCGATCTATTGTCCATGACCCTGCCGGAGCTGAAGGAATTTGTGGTCTCCCTGGGTGCGCCGGGCTATCGGGCAGAACAGATCTTTGCCTGGCTGGCCAAGGGTGTGGCGCCGCTGGAAATGCAGAATCTGCCCAAAGCCTTTCGGGAACAGCTGGCAGAGAGCACCCAATGGCGGCTGCCCCAGATCGCTGAAAAATACGTATCCCGGGAAGACGGCACGGTGAAGTATCTGCTGTCTCTCTGGGATGGGGAATGCGTGGAGTGCGTGTTCATGGAATACCACCACGGCACCACGCTGTGTGTGTCTTCCCAGGCCGGCTGTCGCATGGGCTGCAAATTCTGCGCTTCCACCCTGAACGGACGGGTACGGGATCTTCTGCCCTCGGAAATTCTGGGGCAGGTGATCGTGGCAGCCAAGGACACCGGCAAACGGGTAGACGGCATTGTGATGATGGGGATCGGCGAACCGCTGGACAACTACGACAACGTGATCCGGTTCCTGCATCTGGTCAGTGACCCCAAGGGACTGGGCATTGGACTGCGGCATATTTCCCTGTCCACCTGTGGGCTGGTGCCACGGATCTACGACTTAGCTGCCGAAGGACTGCCCATTACCCTGTCCGTTTCCCTGCACGCTGCCGACGACGACACACGCTCTGCCCTGATGCCGGTGAACAAGACCTATCCCATCGCCAAGCTGCTGTCTGCCTGCCGCACCTATTTTGAGAAGACCGGCCGCCGGGTATCCTTTGAATACACGCTGATCGCCGGACAAAACGACTCGGTCCCCCAGGCAAAAAAGCTGGCGTCTCTGCTGCGCACCGGGATGCGTTGTCCGACCCATGTGAATCTGATCCTGCTCAATGCGGTGGCGGAAACGGGACTGGTACGTCCTGCCCGGGAACAGGCCGAAAAATTCCGGAAGACCTTGGAAGACGCCGGGATCAACGCCACCATTCGCCGTCGGCTGGGCAGTGACATCGATGCCTCCTGTGGGCAGCTGCGCCTGAAACGACTGGCTGGGCAGGCAGAGCAGGACGACAATGGGCTTTGAGCCTGCTGCCGGATATGCCCTTTACCGAATTTTCAAAAAATCTTTACCAAAAACAACTTTTATGGGACCGGTAACTCCTGTATACTGGTACCGATAAACAATGGCTAAGGAGATAACCATGGTATTCTACGGAAAAACCGATGTTGGCATGCGACGTGCCGTGAACCAGGACAACTTCATCATCCGCACCTTTGCCGCCGATGTGTTGACCGCTGTGGTCTGTGACGGTATGGGTGGCGCCAATGGAGGCAGTGTTGCCAGTGCGTTGGCGGCTCGTGCCTTTATGGACGTTCTGGAAGACCGACAGTGCCGTTTTCCACTGTTCCAGGATATGCAGCCGGAGGACATCGCCGATATGCTGGTGGAAGCCTCCATCGAAGCCAACCGGGCTGTCTACCGGAAAGGCAGCGCCGATCAATCGCTCTCCGGCATGGGGACGACCCTGGTGGGCTGTCTTGTGCTGCCGGACACCATCTACACCATCAACGTGGGAGACAGCCGCCTGTACATCACCGACAGCGATGCCATTCGTGGAGAGACCATCCGGCAGGTGACCCACGACCATTCCTATGTGCAGTATCTGGTGGATATTGGCAAGCTCACGCCGGAGGAAGCCAAGAGCTCCCGGAACCGCAACATCATCACCCGTGCCGTAGGGACCGAACGCACCGTCAATGCGGATATTTTCACCACGCCCCACAGTAGCTGCCAAGGCGAATATCTGGTGCTGTGCTCTGACGGACTCACCAACCACGTGGAGCCGGAGGAGATCAGCCAGATCCTGCAGCAGTGCCGTCACGACGATGGAGACAGCCTGCGTCTGGCCTGCGATGCACTGGTGGAAAAAGCAAACGAAAGGGGTGGCAGCGACAATATCACGGCTGTGATCGCCGCTGTTTGATGGAACGGAGAAGCTCATGGAATTATACGAAAAGTATGTCGGACAGATCTTCGACAACCGATACCGGATCGAAAAGGTCATCGGCATTGGCGGTATGGCGATCGTATTCAAAGCCACGGACCTGCTGATGCGTCGACTGGTAGCGGTGAAGATACTGAAAGACGAAATTGCCGGAGACGAGCCCTCCGTGAAACGGTTCATCAACGAATACAAAGCGGTTGCCATGCTCTCGCACCCCAACATCGTCAACATCTATGACGTGTCCGTCCGGGAAAACATCAAGTACATCGTCATGGAGTTTGTGGACGGGATCACGCTGAAAAACTATATGCGGCACAGAGAGGTGCTGAACCTGCGGGAGATCGTCAGCTACACCACCCAGATCCTGCGTGCCCTGGACCATGCCCACAAGAAAGGCATCATCCACCGGGACATCAAGCCGCAAAATATCATGCTGCTAAAGAATGGTGCCATCAAGGTCATGGACTTTGGCATTGCCAAGCTGCCCAATGCAGAGACGGTCACCATGACGGACAAGGCAATTGGCACGGTGTATTATATCAGTCCCGAACAGGTCAGCGGTGGACAGATCGATGCACGCAGTGACTTGTACGCACTGGGCGTCATGCTGTATGAAATGGCAACGGGACACCTGCCCTTCACCGCCGATACACCGGTGTCCGTGGCGTTGATGCAGGTCAACGATACCGCAACGCCACCCAGGCAGATCAATCCACAGATCCCCGTGGGACTGGAGCAGATCATCCTGCGTGCCATGGACAAGGATCCGGATGCCCGATACCAGAGTGCAGAGGAAATGCTCACCCACTTCCAGAAGCTGAAGGACAATCCCCGTGTGGTCTTCCGGGAAAACGCACGTGCCGTGAAAAAATCCGAAACGGTGCGCAAAAAGAAAAAAGGCAGCCGCAGTATGTTCCCCATCATCATGGGTGTGACGGTGTCCTTCCTGTGCGTGGCGGCTGTGTCTGCGTACTATATCATCGACAAGCTGTTCATCAACAGTCCTTCCAATGCGTACCAGGATATGCCGGTACGGGACTTTGTGGGCATGAGCTATTCAGAGGAGCTGGAAGATTTCTTTGACGAATCCTCCGTGTACTACCTGCTGAACGTGGAGTACAAATACAGCGATACCATTGAGGAAGGCAAGATCATCTCCCAGACACCATTGCCCGGAGTCAAGAAAAAGTTCTTAGCAGACAAGCAAAAGATCCAGATCGACCTGGTGGTCAGCAAGGGCACGGAGACTACGGTGCTGGAAGACTACACGGTGCGTGACTATCGGGAAGCCGAAGCAGCTCTGCGGAAACAGGGACTGACCGTGGTCATCGAGGAATCCGCCAGCAGCTATCTGGACATCGGCTATGTGGTGCGGACAGAACCGGAAGCCGGCACCGTCATGAACATTGGCGACACGGTGACCCTGTACGTGAACTACGGTGTGGACACGGTGAAGACCTCTGTGCCCAATTTCGTGGGTATGACCGAGGCCGATGCGCTGATCCACGTGATCGAGAATGCGCTGGAAGTAGGCAAGGTGACCTACGAGCGTTCCTCCAATCCGGCAGGCACCGTGATCAAGCAATCGGCAGACGCCTGGGTGGAGATCGCCAAATATTCCGAAATCGACTTTGTGGTCAGTGGCGGCGCCTACTACAGCGGTGACGGCACGACGATCCCCACCAAAGCCGACATCACGCCGCCGGTAGTGGAGACCGAACCGGAACCCGAACCGGAGCCGCCTACAGAAGATCTGTCAACAGATGATCCATCGTCCGATCCCGGTTCCATTTTCTGGGGTGACGCTACCGAAACCGATACGGATGGGGACGACGGCAATATCGTCTCCGGCGGCGATGGCTTTAGCGGTGACGGCATCGGCGGTATGTTTCGCCACTGATGCATAGGCAGGTGAACGATATGACAAAAGAAAATACCCTGCGCCGTGGGATCCTGACCAAGGGCGTTGGTGGACTGTACACCGTCATGCCGCTGGACGATACGGATGAGGTGCTGTGCCGAGCCCGTGGAAAATTCCGGCTGGACGGCATGACACCGCTGCCGGGAGATGTGGTACAGATCCTACCTACGGCACAAATGGATCCGGAAGAAACGGAAGCAGTTACCGGAACGGTTACTGTGGCGGTTACCGAATCGGTTACTGCGGCAGTTGCCGAGACGGACATTACGACGACAGATGTACAATATGTGATCCGGGAGATCGAGCCTCGCCAGAACACGCTGATCCGGCCACCCATGGCGAATCTGACCCATATTTTTGTGGTGCTGCCCTGTGCGGAACCGGCGCCGGACCTATTGATGGCTGACAAGCTCACCGCCATTGCGGTAAACAGTGGTGTGCGTCCTGTGATGGTGGTGAACAAAGCGGACATCGCACCGGACATGGGACAAAAGCTGACGGAGATCTACACCAAGGCTGGGTTCCCGGTGTTTCTGGTCAGTGCGGCATCCGGGCTGGGTGTGGACCAATTGGAAGCCTATCTGGCAAGGGAAGCGGCTTTCGGAGAAGCGAGCGGACGACCCATGCAGGCTGCCTTTGCCGGGGTCTCTGCGGCTGGCAAATCCACGCTGATGACCCGGCTGTATCCCCATCTTTCCCTGAAGACCAACACGGTCAGCCGCAAGATCGAGCGTGGCCGACACACCACCAGACACGTGCAGCTGTACCCGATCCGCACCGGTGACCATACCTATTATTTGGCTGACACACCGGGCTTCTCCATGCTGGACTTCACCCGGTTCAATCTGCTGCCGTTGGAGGAGCTGCCGGATGCATTCCCGGAGTTTGCGGACTGCCTGGGCAACTGCCGGTACACCAAATGCACCCACACCAAGGAAGAGGGCTGTGCGGTGCTGGACAAGCTGAGAAGCGGCGATATTGCTCCGTCCCGGCACGAAAACTTTGTTGCCATTGGAGAGGAGATCCGCAAAAAGCCCCAGTGGCAGAGAGAAAAGGAAGCGGAACAGGCCGAGCACCAGCCCACCGGTCAGGGGTACCGCCAAGGTGGCCGGAAGACCAACCACAGACGAAAGCGATAGGAGTGATACAATGGCATACGATGCATGGATCTTTACCGGCGGAGACTGGCACAGCGAAAAATGCCTTTCCTGGCTCTCTTCTCTGCCCACACCAAAGTGGAGCATAGCGGCTGACGCTGGCTACAAAAAGGCACTGGTCGCCGGTGTGATGCCCCAGTACGTGGTCGGTGACTTTGATTCCATGGAAAAGCCCACCGATCTGCCGGAGGACGTGGTACTGCTGACGGTCCCTTGTGAAAAGGACGACACGGACACCATGCTGGCCTGCTCCATTGCGGTGGAAAAAGGCGCACGTTCGATTTTGATCGTGGGTGGCACCGGCGGTCGGGCAGACCATGGACTATCCAATATTCTCTATTTGGAATCGCTTTGCAATCGTGGTGTGCATACGCTGCTGACCGATGGGGAAAACCGGATCCAGGTGGTGCGAGATGGTGCCGTTACGCTGCCGGATAGAGGTGGCTACTTCTCCGTCATGAGCCTGACCGACACCTGCACCGTGACCCTGACCGGCTGCAAATATCCGCTGACCCACGCCGTTCTGCGCCGGGAGCTGCCCTATGCGGTGAGCAACGAGGTATTGCCCCAGGGAAATGCAGTTGTGACCATCGAGGCTGGTACGGCAGTGGTCATGGAAACGGAACGGTGACGCTGCAGTGACCAAAGCACGGACCGGTGCATATGCTGTCTCTGAAAGGAAATCTTTTCGGAGGTGCCTATGAAAGTCGTGATCTGGAAAAGTCCCCGACTGATCGTGCCGTTTTTACGGAAGCTGTTTAAGGTCAACCACAAATAAAGAATAACACCCATAGGATCCTGGTGCTCCCGACAGTTGGTGGAGGATCGATCGTATGGGTGTTTTTTGGTTGTCGGTTTTCTGCAAAATATTTTTGCATCAATAAGTATCCCCCGGCTCAGCCGGGGGTTTTACAGTTACCGGGCATAGCCCTA
>CAZLED010000007.1:0-18887 GCA_964558485.1 uncultured Ruminococcus sp.
CTTTCTACGCCGGTGCTGTCGGTGACCGTGTACCGGTGGAGACCGAGACCGTTGCCATGAACAAGCTGCTGCCACGCTATGTCCACTACCCCAAGCTGGATCTGCTGCCGACTAAGACCTTTGTAGAATACGGCAAGATCGGCATCGATACCACTGCAGCACCGTGGCATGACAGAGCCTACCAGGTGGACAACGACAAGTTCAAGGGCTTTTTCCCGGAAGAGCTGGAAGAGGACGCCGGAGACGAAGCAGGACAGTTCACCTACGAAGCGATCGCCAATGGAAAAGCCGGCGAGCTGGGTCCCATGATGTATCAGGTGTGCGACTTTGGCAGAACGGTTACCGGCTTCTTCTCCTTCCGGATCCAGGCCAAGACCCAGACGACCATGTACATCCTCTTTGACGAGATTCTGACCGACAAGGGCACGTACCGGGAAGTGTCGCCTTTCCGGAATACCTGCTGCAACGTGGTGAAGTACACCTTTGCACCGGGGTCCTACCACTGCATCTCCATGGAAGCCAACGCTGCCCGCTTTGCCAATGTGGTGATCACGGAAGGCACGGCAGATCTGTCCGACTTTGGCATGGTGCTGTACGAAAACCCCGATGCCGCAGATTTCACCTACGACTACGGCGACGCAGAGCTGAACAAGATCGTGGCAGCTGCGGTGAACACCTTTGCCCAGAACGCTGTGGATATCCTGACCGACTGCCCTTCCAGAGAGCGTGCCGGTTGGCTGTGTGACAGCTACTTCTCGTCCCGTGCGGAATATCTGTTCACCGGGGACAATCTGGTGGAAAAGAGCTTCCTCCAGAACTATGCCATGGCACACCAGTCTCCCTTCCTGCCGGAGAAGATGCTGCCCATGTGCTATCCGGCCGACCACAACGACCACGTGTACATCCCCAACTGGACCATGTGGTATATCCTGGAGTTACGCAACTATGTCAAGCGCACCGGAGACAAAGAGATGCTATTGTCCTCCAAGGACAAGGTCTATGGACTGGTGGAATTCTTCTCCCGGTACTACAACGAGTTCGGCCTACTAGAAAACCTGGAAAGCTGGGTGTTCATCGAATGGAGCAAGTGCAACGATAAGGACTACATCTGTGGCGTGAACTACCCGTCCAACATGATCTGGGCAGCCGCACTGGAAGCGGTGGCAGAAATGTACGACGATCCGGCACTGGCTGCACAGAGCAAGCGGATGAAGGAGATGATCCGGACACTGGCGTGGAATGGCGAATTCTTCGAGGACAACGGTGTCCGGGACAGCGAAGGCAACCTGGCCAAGACCGGTCACACCACGGAGACCACCCAGTATTACGCCTTCTATTTTGGTACCGCCGACCGGGAAAGAGACGCTGCGCTGTTTGAAAAGATGCTGACCAAGTTTGGCCCCAGAAGAGATACCGCTGCCGTGTACCCCACGGTGTATCCGTCCAACGCCATCGTGGGCAACTACCTGCGTCTGGAGCTGCTGACCGACTATGGCTACCACGACCAGGTGATCGCCGAATGCCGTGCATTCTTTTCCGGCATGGCCGACCTGACCGGTACCCTGTGGGAAAATTCTGTCCTCAGTGCCAGCCTGAACCACGGCTTTGCCTCTATGGCAGCGGTCTACATCGACGCCTGCGCCAAGAAATAAGCGGACCTGGTGATATAGAAATCGCAAAGCTGTTTCTTTTGTAATTATTCATTTTTCACCATTCATTCTTCATTCTTCATTATTCATTACCACCTAAAAGGACATACCATGAGAATTGTAGTAAAAGTAGGTACCTCCACGCTGGCGCATCCCACGGGACACCTGAATATCCGACATATGGAGAGCCTGTGCAAGGTGCTGTCGGACATCAAAAATGCCGGGCATCAGGTGATCTTAGTATCCTCCGGTGCCATCGGTATGGGCATGGGCAAGCTGTCACTCCGGGAGCGCCCCAAGACCCAGGTCGGCAAACAGGCTGCCGCAGCGGTGGGACAGTGTGAGCTGATGTACACCTACGACAAATTGTTTTCTGAATACAACCACACCATTGCCCAGATCCTGCTGACCGGCGGCGACGTGCGGGATCCGGAGCGGCGTGAGAACTTCACCAGCACCATGGAGCACCTGCTCGATATGCGAGTGCTGCCCATCATCAACGAAAACGACACCGTGTCCACGGAAGAGCTGGGCATTGGCGACAACGACACCCTGGGTGCCATCGTGGCCACATCCATCCACGCCGATCTGCTGGTGCTGCTGTCCGACATCGACGGCCTGTTCACCGACGACCCACGGCAGGTGCCGGACGCCAAGCTGATCCCGGAGATCCACGAGATCACAGCGGAGGTTCTGTCCCACGCCGGCGGCAAGGGCTCCGAGATCGGTACTGGCGGCATGGCGACCAAGCTCAGCGCTGCCCAGATGGTCATGGAAGCCGGCGGAGATATGCTCATTGCCAACGGGAAAGACCCATCGATCCTGTACGACATTTTAGATGGCAAACCGGTGGGCACTCGATTTGTCGGCAATAATCGGATTACCGGAGAAAATCGGATTGCCACAAAGAAGGAGGAGAGGGCATGAAGACGACATTGCAGATCATGGAGGACGCCAAGCGTGTGTGTCCCACGTTGTCCATGACCGATACAGAGACAAAAAACCAGGCGTTGCTTGCCATGGCAGATGCTCTGGTAGCCGGAACAGAGGCGATCCTGTGTGCCAACCACATCGATATGGACAAGGCCCGGGGCAAGATCAGTGACGTGATGCTGGACCGGCTGGCACTGACGAAAAACCGGATCGAAGCTATGGCAGAGGGCATTCGTGCGGTGGCTGCTTTGCCGGATCCCTGCGGCCGTGTGCTGTCGAGCCATACCCGGGAAGACGGACTGGATATTGAAAAGATCGCCGTACCCCTGGGTGTCATCGCCATCATCTACGAAAGCCGACCCAATGTGACCTCCGATGCGGCTGCCCTGTGCATCAAAAGCGGCAACGGCTGTATCCTGCGCAGCGGCAAAGATGCCTGGAACAGTGCCCACGCCATCACCATCGCCTTGCAAAACGGCCTGAAGCAGGTGGGACTGGATCCGCTGCTGGTCCAGCTGGTGGAGGACACCACCAGAGAAAGCTCCTACGAACTGATGCGTGGCGTAGGGTATATCGATCTGCTGATCCCACGAGGGGGTGCCGGACTGATCCGGGCCTGCGTGGACAATGCCAAGGTCCCCTGCATCGAGACGGGTACGGGCATTTGCCACATCTACATCGATGGCAAGGCAGACCTGGACAAGGCGGTGTCGATCCTGGTGAACGCCAAGACCAGCCGACCCTCCGTGTGCAATGCGGCTGAGGTGTGCTTAGTGGATCGTGCCATTGCACCGGTCGTTCTGCCTATGGTGAAAAAGGCACTGGTGGACGACCGGGTGGCTGCTGGTAAGATCCCGGTGGAGCTGCGGCTGGATCCTGCGGCGGCAGAGAGCATTCCCGGCACTCCGGCTGGCGAGAAGGATTTTGATACGGAATTTCTGGACTATATCTTAGCGGTGCAGGTGGTGGACGGTGTAGCGGATGCCATCGAGCATATCCGTCTCCACTCTACCCACCACAGCGAAGCCATCGTCACGGAAGACCCGGCTGCCGCTGCTGCGTTTACCGCTGGTGTGGACAGTGCGGCGGTGTACGTGAATGCGTCTACCCGGTTCACCGATGGAGGCGAATTCGGTCTGGGGTGCGAAATGGGCATTTCCACCCAAAAGCTCCACGCCAGAGGCCCCATGGGTCTGGCAGAGCTTTGTAGCTACAAATATATCATCACGGGCAATGGTCACGTGCGATAAGGAAATCAGGTGAATAACATGACGATCGGATGTATTGGCGTGGGCAACATGGGTGGTGCGATCTGTACCGCCATCTGCTGTAGCGCCGTGGACAAAACGCTGGTCCGCGACGCAGTACTGGTTTGCGACACGGATGAGAGCAAGACGGCAGCGTTCCAAAGGGACTATGGCTGCGAACCGGTGGACAGTGTGACTCTGGCAAGCCGTGCCGACTGGATCTTCTTGGGGATCAAGCCGCAATATATGGCCTCGGTGCTGGATGGTATCTCTGCCACACTGGCAAGTCGTGTGAAGGCCGGAGAGCGCATCGTGGTGGTGACCATGGCGGCCGGCCTGACCATTGCCCGGATCCGGGAGATGCTGGGCTGTCCGGTGCCGGTGATCCGCATGATGCCCAATATCCCGGCGGCGGTGGGGCAGGGCATGATCATGTACACCGGCGAAGGAGACGTGACCGAAGGAGAATTTGCCACGTTCACGACACTGCTGGACAAGGCAGGACTGCTGGACAGACTGCCGGAGAACCTGATCGATGCAGGAACGGCGGTGTCCGGCTGCGGTCCGGCGTACCTGTGCCTGATCCTGGAAGCCATGGCAGACGGTGGTGTGGCTTGTGGTCTGCCCCGACAAAAGGCCATGACCTACGCTGCCCAGACGCTGCTGGGTACGGCGGCCACGCTGCTGGAGACCGGCAAGCATCCGGGTGTGTTCAAGGATGAAGTGACCAGCCCCGGCGGCTCCACCATCGCAGGGGTGCGCAAAATGGAGGAAGCCGGTGTCCGTGGTGCCATGCTGGATGCGGTGATCGCTGCCTACGAAAAGAACATCGAGCTTGGGAAAAAGTAAAAAATGAAAGAACGGTACCGGCTGCCGTTCTTTTTGTATGCCAAAATGGCCGCCAAAAATGGCCGCAAAAAAAGACAGCCTATGCGCTGCCGTAGATACAGCAAAGCAATAGACTGTCAAACACTTTTTTGGTTTTAGATTTATTCGTCAGCCAGCAGGATCTCTTCCCACAGCTTTTCGTAGTAGGTACGGATGCTCTCATCGATGTCGTGGAAGTATTCGGTGAAGGGCACGTCCTCTGCAGCAGGATACAGGATCTCGTTCTGGTACAGGGAATAATCGGGATTGTTCACGACGGCCGTGTGGGGAGAGGCATAGCAGATGGTCTCCGCATTGGCAAGTGCCACCTCCGGCTCCAGCAGGAAGTTGATGTACAGCATAGCGGCTTCGTAGTTCTGGGCATTCTTGGGCACCACGATGGAGTCCACAAAGATGTTGGTGCCTTCCTTGGGGTACACAAACGCCAGATCCGGGTTGGTCTCTGCCATGGTCAGGTAGTCACCGGCGTAGTAGGGTGCGATGGCAGCGTTGCCGGCCTCCATCTTGTTGAACACTTCGTCCATGACCCGACCCTGCAGCACGGGATTTTGTTCCTTCAGCTTTTCCGCAGCCTTGTCCCAATCGGCCTTGTCGGTGGAGTTCACGTCGATACCCAAAAGAAACTGGGCGATGGCGAAGGTGTCCCGGGGATTGTTGAAGGTCAGGATGTTGTCGTCGTACTTGGCATCCCACATGATCTCCCAGCTATCGGGCGTGCCTTCCACCATGGTGGTGTTGTAGATCAGTCCCACCATGCCCACGTTGTAGGGAACGGAGTATTCGTTGGTGGGGTCGAAGTACAGATTTTTGTACTTCTCATCGATGTAGTGGTAGTTGTCGATCATGGAGAAGTCCAGGGGCTGGAGCATATCTTCGTTCATAAGCCGCTCGATCATGTAGTCCGAGGGGATCAGAATGTCGTAGGACACAGCCTCAGACTTGATCTTGGAATACATGGCCTCGTTGGAGTCGTAGTTCATGTAGTTGACCTTGATCCCAGTCAGCGCTTCAAAGGCGGCATTTACGTCCAGGGAACCCTCTGCACCGATCGAGAGGTATTCGCCCCAGTTGAATACGTTCAGAGTGGTTCCGGCATAAGCATCGGTGTACGTGCCAACGGGGTTCGTGATCTCGGTGACACCGCCACCACAGGAGGTAAGGGGAATAGAGGCGAGCAGTGCAGCCAGAATCGCTGCAAAATATTTCACAGTTCTATTTTTCATAGTATTATGATCCTTTCGATGGTGTGGTTTATCTTCCGTTTTTGCGGTCTTGCTTGATCTGGCTCAGGTTCACGATCAGGAGCAGCGCCAGCACAGCGAGGAAGATCAAACTGGACAGGGCATACATATCCGGCTTTACGGTCTTCTTGGTCATGGCGAAGATCTTCAGCGGCAGCGTCTGGAAGTCGGAGCCGGTGGTGTAATAGCTGATGACAAAGTCGTCCAGAGACATGGTGAAGGACATGATAAAGCCCGACACGATCCCCGGCATCACCGCAGGCAGTACCACCTTGAAGAAAGCGGAAAGCGGCGTGGAACCCAGATCCTGTGCGGCCTCCGCTAAGTGCGAGTCTGTCTGGTTCAGCTTGGGCAGTACGTTCAGGATCACGTAGGGCAGGTTGAAGGTCACGTGGGCGATCAGTAGCGTCCAGAAGGACAGGGAATTGGCAGCACCCAGCAGTCGACCCACAAAGACGAACAGCAACATCATGGACACACCGGTCACGATCTCCGGCACCATCATGGGAATGTTGGTCACGGTCTTCAGCGTGGCCTTCCATGCCTTGTTGCGGATCTGGTACATATACACCGCTGCCGCCGTACCTAAGATCGTAGCGATCACCGCAGAGGCCACGGCCAGGATCAGCGTGTTCTGCAGAGCCGTCATGGTGTCCCGGGAAGAGAACAGCTCTCTGTACCACTTCAAGGAAAAACCGGTGAATACACTGGTGGAACGGCTCTCGTTGAAGGAGAAAAATACCATCACCAGCAGCGGCGCATAGAGGATGAGATACACGATCCCCAAAAACAGATTTTGCAAGCTTTTTTTCATGGCGATCTCCTCCTTCTTATATGAGCAGGTCGTCATCCCCGGCGAACCGGTTCAGAATGACCATGCTGATGAGAATGACCACCATCAGCACCAGAGACAAGGAAGCCCCTAAGTTGTAGTTGTAGGAGGTCTGCATCTGCCGTTCGATGGCGTCCCCGATCAGCATTACCTTGCCGCCACCCAGCTTCTGGGAGATGTAGAAGGTACTGACAGAGGGCACGAATACCATGGTAAAGCCGGAGATCACACCGGGCATGGACAGGGGCAGGATCACCCGGCGCAGCTTGGACAGCGCACCGGAGCCCAGATCCTCAGCGGCTTCCAGCAGGCTCGGTTCGATCTTGGACATAACGTTGTAAATGGGAATGATCATGTACGGAATGTAGTTGTAGATCATACCAAAGATCACGGCCCCCGGCGTGCCCACCAGCTTCAGCGGTTCGATGCCGAAGACGCCTAATAGATTGTTGATGACCCCGTTCCGCTCTAAGATGTTCATCCAGGAATAGGTGCGGATCAGCAGGTTCATCCACATAGGAAGCATGACCAGCATGGTCAGGATCCGTTGTGCCGCAGCCCCTTTTCGGCTGATGATGTAGGCCAGCGGATAGGACACCGCCAGGCAGATCAGAGAAGCGATCAGGGCATATTCAAAGGAGAGCAGGAAGGTCTCCTTGTAGTCTAACAGAGAAGCGATGTTGTCCATGGTGAAGGCGCCGGTCTTGTCGGTGAAGGCGTAGTATACCACGATGAACAGCGGTATGATGATGAACAGCGCAGCCCACACGATGTACGGCGCACCGGCGGCTCGCTGCAGCAGAGATTTCTTGGGCATATCACACCTCCACGTCTTCGGCGGGTGCATCCTCGTCGTCCAATACGTTCAGGGTGTCGATCTCGTCGCTGTAGGAGCTGTAGTCTCCAAACTGTCCGGAATACTTGGATTTCTTCATGACATGGATGGCATCCGGTTCGATGAACAGTCCCACCTCTTCATCCACCTTATGTTCGTCCGTGGTCTGGATCATCCACTTGAAACCGTTTATATCTACGATGATTTCAAAGTGTACGCCAAGGAAGGTTACAGAGGTCACGGTGCCCTTGAGCATTCCCTTGTCCGGCGAGACGATATCCACGTCTTCCGGTCGGATCACCACGTCCACTTCCTCATTGGGTGCAAACCCGGCGTCCAGGCAAGCAAAGGTGTGTCCGGCAAAGGCAGCCTTGTAGTCGGCCTTCATGATCCCATCGATGATGTTGGACTCCCCAATGAAGTCGGCAACAAAGGCGTTCTGGGGCTCGTTGTAAATATCGATGGGCGAACCGATCTGCTGGATCTTGCCTTCGTTCATGACCACCACCGTATCGGACATGGACAGCGCTTCTTCCTGGTCGTGGGTCACAAAGATGAAGGTGATCCCCAGCTGCTTCTGGATATTCTTCAGTTCGTTCTGCATATCCTTCCGCAGCTTTAAGTCCAGGGCTGCCAGCGGTTCGTCCAGTAGCAGTACCTTGGGCTTCAGCACCAGGGCACGGGCAATGGCGACTCGTTGCTGCTGTCCACCGGAAAGCCGGGACACGCCACGCTTCTCAAAGCCCTGCAGGTTCACCAGCCGCAGCATTTCGGTGACCCGTTCCTTGATCTCCGGCTCCGGCACCTTCCGTACACGCAGCCCATAGGCGATGTTTTCGAATACATTGTAGTGCGGGAAAAGTGCGTAACGCTGAAAAATGGTGTTCACCTCACGCTTATGAGGTGGCACACCATGCATATTTTTGCCGCTGACATACAGTTCACCGCTGTCAGGTTCCAGGAAACCGGCAATGATACGCAGGGTGGTGGTTTTACCGCAGCCGGACGAACCCAGCAGCGTGACAAATTCTCCGTCTCGTATGTTGAGACTCAGGTCGTCAAGCACCTTTTCCCCATCGAATTCTACAGTGATGTTTTTCAGCGAAATCAGAATATTCTCTTTATCCATTTTTTGCATCCCCCTTTGCGGTAAAAGTACCACGTATAGCCGTATTACAGCTCTGCGCGAACCCACAACAAGGCTAACCGCAGCTCCCGCAAAGAGTGTCCTGCAAGCGATGGCCGTCGTTTGCAGCTACGGTTTCTGGCCGGATGGAAAACAAAAAGTAAGAAGTCAGAAATCAGAATGCAGAAGTGTGGGCAAGACACAAACCCGTGGGTCTTGCTGCCATTTCCGTTTTCCAAGATCGGCTTTTCCCATTTCCATCCGACTGGTTTTCTAATCTTTTGCAAATCGCAAAACGAATGAAAACTGCCAGGTGTGAACATCAAGACATATATTGTATAAGGCGACACCGCACAGCGCTGCACCCAAGGCGTTGGTCGTGCATGGTGTAGTGATGCCCTATGATCGGACGTGCTTTATGCTTTACGACCAGGCTACTGACAAGGCCGGGACGTATATTTTGAGGCAGCCGTGATGTTTTTGAAGCCTGCTTTTCCTTTGCGAAACCACGCAGCAAGTTTTCGTTGCCGCATGAGCAGACCGTCAGCACAGATGCAAAAATCGTGCAATTACAATGATACAGCTTTTTTCACAAAATGTCAAGATATTTTGCGAAATTCCCCGACTGGCGAATGTAGATTTATCGGCGAATTTTGGTGGATTTTTGTGGAATTTGGATAAATATAAAGAGGAAAATACAGGCCACCGAAAAAACAGAAAGCATACCGGATAGAGTACGCACCTGTACCCGGTATGCTTGTCGATACGATGTTTAATTCTGCCGGCTGTAGAAGAACAGACGGGAGTCCCGTGCCACCTCGATCTGCACCGCAAAATGCTTCGCTTCGGCGCCGGTCATGGTGAACACTTCTCCGGTGTCTGCATTGCGGAAGCTGTACATGGCTTCGTTGGTCAGACCACCCAGGGACAGCACTGCGCTGTCGTGTACCGATCCCGGTCTGCGGAAGCACAATAAGATCCCGTCGTCCGTTGCCGGTCTGTGATACTGGTGGCAGCACCATACGTCATCGCCGGTAGATTCGCTGGCCAGAGAATAGAAGTCCTCGGACAAATAGGGACGCACCTGCAGATATTCGTCCAGGATCGGACGCATGGCAGCGGTGGAAGCTTCGTCGATCTCTAAGTAGGCGTACATCCAGGCTTCCGTGGTCATGGCAGGTCCATAGCAGCTGCGGCTACGATACCAGTCGCCTGTCAGAATGCCGATGCCGGTGCCGGAGTAGGGCAGCCACTTGGCGATACCGGTGGTGTGGCACTGGGCAAATTCCGGTGGTGTATCGCCGGGACACTGGGCATCGCTGCGCCACAACGGGATGGAACGGGACATCATCTCGATATCGTTTCGTCTGCCGCCGGAAGCACAGTTGTCGATGTACAGCCCCGGATTGGCCGCCAGCAGACGATCCCACAGACGATACAGTCCCATGATGTGGCAGATCTCCTTGAGCCCGGCACGACCCGGTTCGTCGTTGGCACGCCAGAAGGGAAGGGGATCGAAGTTGAAGTCCTGCCGGTAGCAGCGCAGGTGCAGCTTCTTCACGTAGCCGTCCAGCATGGCAAAGGCAGCTTCTTCGGCTTCCGGATTGCCCAGATCCAACAGCACGCTCCAGGAATTGGGATCGTTCTCCAGGAACCAATCCGGATGCTCCTTGTGCCAGTCGGAGTTTCGGATAGAGCGCTCCGGCTCGAACCATAACAGCAGCGAATAGCCGTACTTTTCAGCGGCTTCTACCACGGTCTCAAAGTTGTCCGGGTGGCAGTGGGGATTGATGTTCCAGCTGCCGGTGTGTGTAGCCCAGTCGCCGACAAATTCGTTGATGCAGTCGCTTTCGCTGTGTCCGTACCAGCCGGCATCGATCCAGTAGGTGTCTGCTGGAATGTCATTGGCCCGCAGCTGCCGGAGCTTCTCCACCATTTGTTCGGAGGTCATAGCACCCCAGGCAGAGATACACAAAGGACCCATATCGGGTGCGCCGTTTTTCCCCATGGGAGACAGCTCGTTTTTCACGAACCGGCGGAAGGCGTTGTGTCCGGCGTCGCTGCCATGCTCGTAGGGCACCACCACCGTGGACATGGTGCGGATGCTTTCTCCCGGATGCAGGTGAAAATCGGCGTAGGGCAGCGTGGTATCGATGGTCAGCACACCTTCGCCGTCCATCTGGAACCGGGCGCCCCACTGCCCCGTCCAGCCAATGGCAAGCAGCAGCCCACGGTCTCCGTCGTCGATGGAGAAATAGGGTGCCAGACCTTCGCAGCTGCGGCCGGTGTGGTTCTGGTATTCTCGGGTGTCACCGGGCGCCAACCGTTCGGGATAGGCATTGTATTCGTCCTTGGCCCAGTTGGAGCCGGTGTGATGGGACACATGGGCACAGGTCTGGGCCGGATACAGGTGTGGCGGTGCCGGGGTATAGCGTGCGTTCCAGCCGTCCGTGACCAGGTGACAGTCCCGGAGCTCCCGGATCTGTTTGGTGTCGGTGGTGCCGTTGTTGGTGAAGTACAGCACCCAGCGCAGTGCTGGGTAGGTGGGGTAGCTGGTCACATGGGCCTGCACCGTAAGTCCGTCCGGCAGCGTATAGGTGTATACGGTGGTGTCCCCATGGGTCTCCGTGGTGCAGGTGGGGTTTTGTTCCCAAAAGGATGTGTCACCGTAGGTGAAGGTGAAATACGGTCTATCGGGGTTCCAAAGCATGGTCGATCCTCCTTATCGGTTCGGTCGCAATTTGTCAGCCCAGCTTGGCAAGCTTTTCCAGGGCGTCGGCAATGGTCTTTTCGATCTTCTTCTGTACCGAGGCAGAGGTGGACGAGAAGTTGTCCTTGCCGGTGAGCAGTACATTGTTGTATACGCAGCGCACGTCTCCCTGCCATACGGTGTCACCCAGATCCAGGGTCGTGGTGGAGAATACCAGATCCAGCATCTCCGCACTGTCCGGGTCACGGGTGTATTTGTCCTTCAGCGCCACTTCCATGTAGGCCGGCAGCACCGAACGATAGCTTTCCTCTGCCAATGCTTCCAAAATGATGCTGGTGTCTTCCAGTGCCAGATTGGTGGAAGGCACCACGTTCAGCCAGCCATCGATGATCCGGCTGTGGTACCCATCCTGCTCTTCGGTATACTTGGGGGCAGGCAGGATCCCGAAGTCGTCCTCCATTTCCCGGATGTGCTGGATGTTGGACACACCGGCTACATAGAACGCAGCAGCACCGGATTCAAAGATCTGCCGGCTGGTGACACGGCTCTTTTCGTCGTCTCCGTATTGGGAAAAAGCTTCACCCTTGTCCTTGAAGGAGTCAAAATACAATCCTTCTACGGTGCGTGTGCGGAGCATATCCTGCAGCAGTCCGATGAGCGGCTCGTTTTGGCCTACGGTGAAGGTCGGCTGTCCGTCTACCATTTCGATCATGGTGAACCCGGCGCCGATCTCCAGTGTGGGATAGAAGAAGTCGTGTTCCGAGACGATGCCCAATTGGTCGTTGTCCGATACGTCTCCATCGCCGTCCAGGTCGATGATGGCAGCCTCTGCATTGGTCATGAACACGTCATAGGTCCAGGTGCCGTCTCGTACCATGCTGTAGGCATCGGTGCTGCATACGGTGTCCCAGATCTGCTTGTTGTACAGCACCAGACAGGTCTGCTCATACAGGTTCAGGCACTCCGCACTGTACAGGATGTACTGCCGGTCGCCCAGGGTCATGGCATCGTTGACGGCCTGTACATACCAGGGCTTGTCCGGCTGTACGTGGGGCAGCATATCCACCGGCGCCAGCATATTGTCCAAGGAGAGGGCAAAGGCATCTCGCTGGATCAGCATATTGAGTTGGTAGTCGTCACTGCCGGCCAGCACATAGAGCTTCATGGCATCGGTGGTCTCCCAGAAGTTGGGCAGTCCTTCCTCGGCAAAGGACATATTGAACTGTTCGCCGATCTTTTGGTTCCGGGTGTACAGGGCATCGTTGACGATCTCCCCGGTCAGCTCCTCGGGCTTGAACCGTGTATTCACCGCATAGCTTTCGTTCTGGATGGTCAGCACCTTGCACACCCAACCGCCCATATCCGTGGCAGGCAGGGTCGTTTGCCAGGTAGCTTCCGTTTCGGTTTCTACCGTTGTTTCTGTGGAGGTGGTGTCCCCTGTGGTGGTCTCCGTGGTGGTGCTCTGTCCGCAGCCGGTACACAGCAGTGCCATCAGCAGGAGCAGGGTCATACAGCGCTTTTGCATAAAAAACACTTCCTTTTTCAATGGAATTTGGTCATAAACGAGATTCTGCCCCTAGTATAGCACAAAGGACGCCATTTGTCAAGTACAGATCGCAAAATGTGTTTTTTTTTTGTAATTTGATATACAAATGGAAACGAAGGATATGCGGTATCCTTTTTTCTATATCTTGACTTTCCATAGATTCTATGCTATACTATTTTCATCAATATATGCAAAGTGAGGTCTATCCCCATGAAACAAATTCCGACCTGGGAAGCCCCCAAAACTTCCCGTGTGTATCTGCACCCATACGGCTCCCAAAGACTGGTGACGGTGTATCCGGATCTGAAGATCACCGACCTGGATCTGATCGACAAAGGCTGGCACTATAACCAGGCGGCCTTTGGTGTGCATACCCTGTTTGGTACCGAGCCCACCGAAGCCGATATGGAGCTGACCCAGTGGCAGCGTCCCGAAGGCGGCATCCCGGTGTACACCCTGTACAACGTGGATCCCGAAAACGACTGCGAGATCACCATGACTGCCTTTTCCAGCACGGATCGGATCCCCTACACCTATTGCGAGCTGTCCGTGACCAACACCACCAACTACCCGGTAGGCGGCACCATGGGACTGCTGCCCCGGTACAATAAGGAAGACCACTACCTGACCGGCCTCCATGACACCGGCTACGAACCCTACAACCCCAATGTGGGACAGTGGTACCTGAGCTGGCACAACGGCTTCTCTCCGGTGACCCCGGGCAGTCTGGTTGCCAGTGCCAAGGACGGCTACGGCTGGATGGAGATTCTGGAAACCGAAAACTGCACACCGGTCTGGATCTCCCGGCAGGAACAGCTCCACCGGTTCAAGGCACACGACTACTACCGCATGGACTACAAGCTGCAGCCCGGCGACACCGCCACGGTACGTTTCGTCCTGCGCCGTGGGGAATACGCCGCCGCACCTACCTTTGACGATGCTCTGGCAGCTACGGTACATTGGTGGGAAGCACTGCAGGCCAAGGTGACAAAGCTCCCGGCAGAACCGGCGTACGAGGATATGTTCCGGCAGAATATCACCCAGATGATGCAGATGCTCCAGCACTACGAAGGCGCTCACCCGGATCACATTTACGCTCGACAGGGAGATGTGGGTCGGTTCCAGTGGGTATGGGAAGTGGCACACTACTCCACCGTACTGGATACCGTAGGTCTGGCAGAATACGCCACCGATGCCTGCCGGATGTGGTACCAGTGCTGGCAGCTCACCGAAGGAGACGAAAAGGGCAAGCTGAACAATCCCTTCGTCCATTGGGACAACACCAACGGCTCCGCACTGTGGGCAACGGCACATAACCTGCTGGCACGAAATGATAAGGCACTGTTCGAAGAATTCCGTCCCTGGATGAATCTGGCACTGGAATATATCCAGTATCGCCGGGACCCTGCCAAGAGTGCAGACGGAGAAGTCAAGGGGCTGTTTACCTCCGGCGTGGCCAGCGACTGGGGCGAAGTGGGTCAGCACTGGACCTACACCGACGCCGTCAACGCCTACGGGATCCGTGTCATGGCAGAATGCTACGAACACTTTGGTGCCGAGGAAGCCGCCTATGTCCGTGGCGTGTGGAAGGATTACGACGGCGTGCTGCGTGACGTGCTTTCGGGGTTTGCGGCAGAACACCACGGCGAGCGTGCCTACAATATGCCCCACATTCTGGGTGTAGCATTTGAGGACAGCTACAGCCATTGCTTCTACACCGACGGCTGCCCCTACCTGATCAAGCTGGGGATCATGGACCCCAAGTCCGAGATCTTTGAGCAGATGGAGACCTTCTATCGGGACATCGGCTTCCTGGACGACGAACACGGCGTATCCGGTCGGATGACCAACGATGCCTGCGGGGCCGATGGTCTGTACGGCAACGTGTACTACACCTGTGTATCGGAGATCCTGTGGATCCAGGCATGGATGGAGAGAGGGGAAACGGAAAAGGCCGCCAAGTATGCGGAAGGTATTCTGAAGTACCACGTGACCCCGGAATATATCACCTCCGAACGGTATTGCTCCGTAGACCCCTGGTTCACCCCGTGGCAGCCCAACGCCTCCGGTGCCGGCAGACTGTGCCAGTTCCTTTTGGATTACTTCGGTACTGCGGAAGTAGAATAAGCTAGAAAATAAAAAATAGAAAATGGGTACAGGCTTTTGTGTGGCTTGTACCCATTTTTATATTATTCCAGTTTCGCTACCGCAGCCTCAACCGCAGCAAACAGCTCCGCTGCCGAATCCATATCGTCAAAGGAGCTGCCGTAAAACATAGGCGTATACGAGGTTCCTTCACCCATGGCGAGGGCTACAATGTCGCTGTCTTCTGCATCCGGCGGCATAGTTTTCGGCAAATCGATCTCCACGCTACCATGAGGAATCACGATATTGGTTTCTCCATCCGGTGCCTGTCCGATGAACAACAGATACGTGTGTCCCAATTCGTAGGTGGGATATGGATCAGTCAGCATATATTCGCCATAAATACCCTGGTAGAGCAGGATCGTCAGTGTTTCATCCTCAATGCCGATCTTGTCCAGAAAAGCCTTGTGGATGTGCAGTGTCACCGGTGTACGAATTGAGCCTACATAATTTCCAACAGATTTTACGTCATCTGGGTCGATGGTAGGATTCCCATACAGAAACGTATCGCCGATTTCCTCCACGGTGCATAATACGATAAAGTCTGCTTTGTCGATAAATTCATCTATGGATTTTTTAGGGCGAACACTTGCCTGAGAATCCATACGGTATTTCACACCTTCTGGCAAGATAATCTCCGAAGTATCTGTGGGCGCATCGGTGATTTCTTTCAGTTCAGAGGATTCTGAAGACTCTTTTGAAGAACATGAACAGAAAAGCAAACCAAAAAGGATTCCTATTGCTATAGCACGTATTTTAGTTCTTTGCATATAGACCTCCTCGTATCTAATTCCGATGTGGTTCCCAACAATCATTCGCATTGTTTTTGTCATTTGTTTGCGGCGTATATATGTTGAGAACATCTCTGTCTGTGTTCATCACAGAGCTTAATTGGTATTGACTTCCGTAAAAATCAATCAAACCAAAAGCATGTCCCAATTCATGATATATTAAACTTTGTACTGCCTTAGACATATCAGATTCATATGCATAGTTGTAATGATCAATTCATTCAAAGTCTCCTTTCAAATTTGTTGAGGATAACAAAAGGCGCATAGCCGGAGCTGTACATTATCATTACACAGTCCAACCTATGCGCCATATGAAATACGTCCTCTTGGAAGCGGTAGTGCATACCTTGTCATCGTATTCATCCTATGTGGGTAACGAGATATTCGTAAAACCACATGCGCAACGGATTGGATGTATAAAAACATGCGCATGGTTGCCATTGCGAACAGCTCCCCTTTCATATTAGAATAAATACTGCCTTGCTGTATCAATAGTGTACCAGTTTTTTGAACTGTTGTCAATAGACAGAACACCCAAAATGGGCACCCTATTTATGCAAGGTGCCCGTTCGCTGTTTTGTTATACTGTTTCCCCTTGGTAAATATGCTCTACTGCAAAGCTACTATCCTCACCCAGCGTGATCTTCGTGCCACCCAGCATTCCGTTTCTGTGGTAGTCGTAGGTGCCGCACTTGACACCAAAGGTGTACCGCACCGTGTCATACTGCACGGACAGGGTGATCTTGTGGCAGTGTCCACAGAAGAACCCATCGATCCCGGCTTCTACAAACATAGGCTGCAGACGCTGACCGATGACACCCATGCGCTCGTCCATGTAGCCAAAGTCGCCGGGGCAGGCAGGTGCCAGGGTCGTCTCGATATCCACCGGTTCGTTGCCAATGCGGAAGGTGCAGGCCTTGGTACGCAGATCATCCAGTGTAGCATAGCCGGAGCGCACCAAAATATCGAACACGTCCACGGTGGGAATATGGCACAGGAAGAAGCCCGGTACCGTATGGCCCACCGTCTCCCGGATGTGCGCAGCGGTGTCAGCTACCCAGTCTAACTGGTCTTTGCCGAAGTTGCATTCCTTGTGCAGTGCCGGATCTGTGCCACCAAAGCAGGTGTTGGAGTCCATCATGTACAGCACCCGGATGAGCGTGTCCCCATCGTAAATGCCAATGGTGTAGTTGCAGTTGCCGGTCAGCTCCCCACGGGCAAAAAGGCAGTTCTTTGCGTGGCTGTACAGGTCGCACTGCCAGTCCACACCCATGGCGGTCTCGTTGTCGTGGTTGCCAAATACCGGTGCCCACGGAATGCCCAGAGAAGAGAAGCAGTCCACCAGCTTGTGGTGCGAGGTGCCGGCATCGTCAAATTCTCCGTAGATCAAATCTCCCGTGACCACGATCAGATCCGGCTGTGCGATGTCCACGGTCTTGCGGATGGGATCCAGTGCGTTTTGGTCGATCTTTTCCGTCATCCAGCGAAAGGGTTCGTCTCCACCCAGTCGTTCCGGATACCGTCTTTGTTCGGCATCGATGAGCTGCATATCCGTGAGCTGCAAAATGGTAAACGGTTTCCCCGGCTTGGTCTGCACCCGAAAATGGGTAAGTGTATCCATGATTTTGTATACCTCCATCTATTGTATGGCAATAGTATACAATAGTTCCCGGCAAAAGTCAAGATGGCAGACCAAAAAGGTTTGTCACAAACTGTTTACAAAATTCCGTTGCGGAAGGGCTTGACAATTGGAGAAGAATGTGGTATCATTATTTCAGATTCAAAGAGTAAACACAAGTTTACCGTAATCACGAGATTACCGTAATCAATAGATTACCGTAACCAGTGGATTACAATAAACAAAGATTTACCATGATCTCGCAGGATAAAAGAGGACAACAGAGGAGGCAGAGATGGGTTTTCAAATCAGCGGTACCGGGAGCGCATTCCCGAAAAAAGTCTTGACCAACGAGGAGCTGTCCCACATGGTGGAGACCAATGACGAATGGATCCGGACCAGAGTGGGCGTGGGTTCCCGGTATATCGCTACGGAGGAGACCACAGCGGATCTGGCAGAAGCGGCGGCACGACAGGCACTGGACGAAGCTGGTGTTTCTCCGGCAGAGCTGGAGCTGATCCTTGTGGCCACCATCACACCGGATACCGTTTGCCCCACCGTAGCCGGAGAGGTACAAAGACGACTGGGCGCCACTTGTCCGGCCTTTGACATCAATTCAGCCTGCAGCGGATTTCTGTTCGCGCTGGAAACGGCAAACGGTTTCTTTGCCACCGGGAAGGTGAAAAAGGCACTGGTGATCGGTGCGGAGCGTATGAGCAAGATCATCGACTGGGAGGATCGCTCCACCTGCGTGATCTTCGGCGACGGTGCCGGTGCTGCCTGCCTGACAGAAGGGGACAGCTGCCTTTGCTCGGAGCTGATGACCGCCGGCGGCGATGACGTGATCCGGATCTGTGCCTACCATGGTACCTCTCCGTTCAGCACCCTGCCGGAAGAAAAGCCGGTGGCGCACATGGAAGGGCAGGAGACCTTCAAGTTTGCGGTAAATGCCATGGTGACCCACATCCAGTCTCTGTGCGAAAAGATCGGTGTCGAACCGGCCGAGCTGGACCACATCGTGCCCCACCAGGCCAATATGCGTATCATCCAGATGGCGGCCCGGCGTATGCGATTGCCCATGGAAAAATTCGTCACCGACATCGAGACCGTAGGCAATACGGCAGCTGCCAGCGTACCCATCGCACTGGATGCACTGAACCGATCCGGCAAGCTGCACCGGGGAGACCTGGTGGCTATGACCGCATTTGGTGGCGGTCTGTCCAGCGGTGGTGTGATCCTACGCTGGTGAGTGGGGATATCATGAAGCTAAATAGGAGAGCGAACCACCCCACTCCTGAAAATTTTACCTGACGGAAAAATTTTCCA
>CAZLED010000007.1:18987-48717 GCA_964558485.1 uncultured Ruminococcus sp.
AAGTATAGTGGAATTTCGAAGTGGGGATATCATGAAGCTAAATAGGAGAGCGAACCGCCCCACTCCTGAAAATTTTACCTGACGGAAAAATTTTCCAAAGTATAGTGGAATTTCGAAGTGGGGATATCATGAAGCTAAATAGGAGAGCGAACAACCCCACTCCTGAAAATTTTACCTGACGGAAAAATTTTCCAAAGTTTTACACAGTAAGCAAATCCCATTTTTATAAAAAATTCCGTAACCATTGGTTACAACATCTTTTGGAGGTATACTATGATTCTCGAAAAACTGAAGGAAATTATCGCTGACCACACTGGTGAAGAAGTAGACGCCATCACCCCTGAAACCGCTCTCAGTGACCTGGGTATCGATTCCCTGACCACCGTGGAGATCCTGATGGACGTAGAAGACGAATACGGCGTAGCACTGCAGGCCGGTGAGATCGGCAAGACCGTTGGGGATCTGATCGCCAAGATCGAGGAGGCAAAGCAGTGATCTTCACGGACCTGTGTGATCTGATCGGCATCCGCTATCCCATTTTCCAAGGTGGTATGGCCCACGTGTCCGATGCAGGTCTGGCGGCTGCCGTATCGGAAGCTGGTGGACTGGGGATCATCTCTGCTATGAGCCGGGATGGTGCCTACGTCCGTGACCAGATCCGCCGGGCAAGAGAACTGACCACTCGTCCCATTGGCGTGAACGTGATGCTCATGAGCCCCTATGTGGAGGACGTGGCAACCGTGATCGCCGAGGAAAAGGTCGAGGTGGTGACCACCGGTGCCGGAGATCCGTCGAAGTGTATGGCACGCTGGCTGGACGCTGGCTGCAAGGTCATTCCTGTGGTAGCCTCTGCGGGACTGGCCAAAATGATGGAACGACAGGGCGCCCACGCAGTCATTGCCGAAGGTGGCGAATCCGGCGGCCACATTGGCGAAATGGCCACCATGCCGCTGGTCCCCCAGGTGGTGGATGCAGTGTCCATCCCCGTGATCGCTGCCGGTGGGATCGGTGACGGTCGTGGACTGGCGGCGGCACTGATGCTGGGCGCTGTGGGTGTCCAGATGGGTACCCGGTTCTTGGTGGCTGCCGAATGCCCAGTGCATCCCCACTATAAGGAGCTGGTGCTGAAGGCAGGCGATATTTCCACCATCGTCACCGGCCGCCGTCTGGGTCACCCGGTACGCAGCTTGAAGACACCGTACTCCCGACGGTACGCCAAGGCAGAATACACCGATATCGACGATGAGACCTTAGAGCAAATGGGTGTCGGTGCGCTGCGGAAGGGTGCCGTGGAAGGAGACGAAAAGGATGGCTGCTACCTGGCCGGACAGATCGCCGGACTGGTAAAAAAGCAGCAGACCGCATCGGAGATCTTAGAAGAGGTCATGATCGAAGCCGAGAACTGCCTGATGGGTGCCCGACGCTTTATCGCCAATCGGTAAACCATCGTATCCAGGAAACATCGATCGAGAGGATCTGTGTTTCCTTTAACAGAAAGTACTAATTATAATGAAGAAAATTGCATTCGTATTTGCCGGACAGGGCGCCCAGTACAGCGGCATGGGACAGAGCTTGTATGAAGTCTCCCCGGCTGTAAAGGCACTCTATGATGGGGCAGAGACCCTGCGTCCCGGTACCATGGCACAGTCCTTTTCCGGCACAGCCGAGGAGCTGCGGCAGACCGTCAACACCCAACCTTGTCTCTATCTCGTGGACTTAGCGGCAGCGCTGGCACTGGAAGAAAATGGTATCCACGCCGACTTTGCCGCCGGTTTCTCGTTGGGTGAAGTGGCAGCCCTGGCCTATGCCGGTGCCTACTCCCACATGGACGGCTTCTCGCTGGTGACAAAGCGGGGACAGTTCATGGAGGCGGCGTCCCGTGGTATGGAACCCGGCATGGCAGCGGTGATGAAAATGGAACCGGCAGCCATCGAAGCCCTGTGTACAGAGATCCCGGACGTATATCCCGTGAACTACAATTCCCCCGGACAGATCGCCATCTCCGGTACCAAGACGGGTATCGAGCGCTTCAAGAAAAAAGCAGCAGGCGCACGGGTACTGGACATTCCCGTCAGCGGCGCATTCCATTCTCCCTTCATGGCGGAGGCATCGGAAAAGCTGGCCGTTGTGCTGGAGAATATGGACTTCGCCGCACCCAAGATCCCGGTGTACGCCAACCTGACCGCAATGCCCTACAGCAAAAATGGCAAGGCGACCCTGGCGGCACAGGTGCAAAATCCCGTGCAGTGGCAAAAGTCTGTGGAAAACATGATCGCTGCTGGTGCCGAAGTGTTCATCGAATGCGGTGCCGGAAAGACGCTGGCAGGGCTGGTGAAGCGCATCGACAAGACCGTGGCGGTGTATTCCGTACAGGATGCCGACAGTCTGCGTGCGGTCTGTGAGGAGGTGCTTTGATGAGACAGTATCGGGAAGATATGCTTGCCGGACAGTGTGCCGTGGTGACCGGTGCTGCCCGTGGGATCGGGAAAGCCATCGCCATCGCTCTCGCCGAAGCGGGTGCCGACATTGCCGTGGTAGATCGAGCCGACGAAGTAGCGGCCGCCGACACCATCGCACAAGTCACGGCACTGGGCAGAAAAGCTACATTCTACTATGGGGACGTGACCGACTATGCCGGCTGTGAAGCGCTGGTAAAGCAGATCGCATCGGACTATGGCAAGATCGATATTTTGGTCAACAACGCCGGGATCACCAAGGATATGCTCATGCCTCAGATGGACGAAGCTGCCTTTGATGCGGTGATCGGCGTGAACCTGAAGGGTACATTCCATATGATGCGCCACGTGTCCCGGCAGATGATGCGGAAGAAATACGGACGGATCGTCAATATCTCGTCTGTGGCTGGGATCATGGGCAATGCCGGACAGGTGAACTATGCGGCATCCAAAGCCGGTGTCATCGGTATGACCAAGTCTGCCGCCAAGGAACTGGCTGCCCGTGGGATCACCGTCAATGCTGTGGCGCCAGGGCTGGTGGAGACGGACATGACTAAGGATCTGGTGGACAACAACGGGCTGGCTGAAAATGTGCCTCTTGGCAGAATGGCAAAGCCGGAGGAGATCGCCACCCTTGTGACCTATTTGGTCTCCCCTATGGCAGGCTATATCACCGGAGACGTGATCCGCATCGATGGCGGTTTGGCAATGTAAAAGTTGGATAATAAGGAAGGAATACTATGAACAGACGAGTTGTCATCACCGGGATGGGCGTGGTCTCTCCCATTGGCTGTGATGTGGAAACATACCAGAAAAATCTGCTGGAAGGCGTGTGCGGCATCGGAGAGATCACCCGGTTTGATACGGCGGCGTTCAAGGTAAAGGTGGCGGCAGAGGTCCGTGACTTCGACCCGCTGGCCTATATGACAAAAATGGAAGTGAAGCAGACCGATCGCTTTACCCAGTACGCCATTGGTGCCGCTGCCCAGGCTATGGCACAGGCAGAATTGGGTGAAAACGTAGACCACGATCGGTTCGGGGTATACTTTGGCTCCGGCATCGGCGGCTTCACGACCTTTATGGAAGAATACGACACTATGCAGAACCGTGGCAATGCCCGTGTGTCGCCCCACTTTGTGCCCAAGATGATCTCCAATATAGCAGCCGGGCAGATCGCCATCCGGTTCGGTGCCAAGGGTCCCTGCGTCTCTGTGACCACGGCCTGTGCCACCGGTACCAACGCCATTGGAGAAGCCTTCCGTGCCATCCGACATGGATACGCCGACGTGGTGATCTCCGGTGGTTCCGAGGCCTCCATCAATCCTTTGGCTGTGGCTGGTTTCCAGAACTGCATGGCACTGACCCAGACCGCCGATCCCATGCGTGCGTCCATTCCCTTTGATAAGGATAGAAGCGGCTTTGTCATCGGAGAGGGTGCCGGTGCGCTAGTGCTGGAGGAGTTGGAGCACGCCAAGGCCAGAGGGGCCGCGATCCTGGGTGAGGTGGTCGGCTACGGTTCCACCTGCGATGCTCACCACGTGACCTCTCCCAATCCCACAGGAGAAGACGGCGGTCGTGCCATTCGCCAAGCCATGGACGAAGCCGGCTACCGTGCAGCGGATCGGGTGTACATCAATGCCCACGGTACCAGCACGCCTCTGAACGACAGCACGGAAACCAAGGCCATCAAGTACGCCATGGGAGACGCAGCCTACGGTGCCGTGGTCAGCTCCACCAAGTCCATGACCGGACATATGCTGGGTGCGGCCGGTGCCGTGGAAGCCATTGCCGCTGTGATCGCTCTGAACACCGGCACGATCCCACCCACCATTGGTTACCAGAATCCCGACCCGGACTGCGACCTGGACGTTTGCCCCAACACAGCCAAGCAGTTCGATCCCACCCTGGCACTGTCCACCTCTCTGGGCTTTGGCGGTCACAATGCCTGCATTGCACTGCGGGCCTATGCAGACGAAAGTTGTGGTGAATCGGTATGACAAAGGAAGAGATCAAGACCCTTCTGCCCCACAGAGAGCCCATGCTGCTGGTGGATGAAGCAGAACTTACAGGCGGCGTGTCCCACGGGAAGATCCACATCAAAGGGGACGAGTGGTTCCTACAGGGCCATTTCCCGGATCATCCGGTGGTGCCGGGCGTGATGTTATGTGAGATGCTGGCCCAGTCGGCGTGTATGTGTCTGCAAGGTCAGATCAAGCCGGGTTCGCTGACCTTCTTTGCCGGACTGGATAAGGTGCGGTTCAAGAATCCCGTGCATCCCGGCGACACGTTAGAAACTGCCTGTGAGATCACCAGAGCCCGTCACCCCTTCTACTTCGCCAAGGGGGAAGGCAAGGTGGACGGCAAGGTGTGCGTCACGGCGGAGTTCTCCTTCGTGATCCAAGAACCAAAAGAGGAGGAAGCGTGATGGCAGAATCGGTAAAATGCAAAAGCTGCGGTGCCGAGCTTGCGGTAGATGTACTGGTCGGACAGCGGAAGATCTGTCCCCGCTGCGGCCACTATTTCCGCATGAGCGCCCGAGAACGCATCAATATGGTCACCGATCGCCGCTCCTTCAAGGAACTGGACGGAGAGCTGGTGAGCCATGATGTGCTGCACTTCCCGGACTACGAAAAGAAGCTGGAAAAAGCCATGGCTGAATCCGGCGAAAAAGAAGCGGTACTGACGGGAACAGCTAAGATCGGCGGTCATGCCTGTGCGCTGTTCGCAATGGATTCCACCTTTATGATGGGTTCCATGGGCACTGTGGTAGGCGAAAAGATCACCCGGCTGTTCGAATACGCCACGGAGAACCGGCTGCCGGTCATTGGTTTCACCTGCTCCGGTGGTGCCAGAATGCAGGAAGGCGTGCTGTCTCTGATGCAGATGGCCAAGGTCAGCGGTGCGATCCGTTGGCACAGCAATGCGGGACTGCTCTATATTGCCGTATTGACCGACCCGACCACCGGTGGTGTCACAGCCAGCTTTGCCATGGAAGGGGACATCATCGCCGCCGAACCCGGTGCCCTCATCGGCTTTGCCGGCCAAAGAGTCATCGAGCAGACCATCGGTCAGAAGCTGCCGGAGGGCTTCCAGAGAGCGGAATTCCAGCTGGAACACGGCTTCTGTGATCTGCTCATCGACCGGCAGGATATGGAAAAAACACTGGCAAGACTGCTGGCCCTTCATGGGACAGGCTATCAAAAGGATCGGAGGAAGGCACAATGAGCGCATATGATAAGGTGACTTTGGCTCGTTCGTCCGGTCGTGCCATGGGCAGCTTTTACATCGACCAGATCATCGACGATTTCGTGGAGTTCCACGGAGACCGGCGGTTTGCAGACGATGGTGCCATTTGCGGTGGCGTAGGTCTTTTGCATGGGGAACCGGTGACCTGTATCACCATGAAGCGTGGCGACACCCTGGAGGAACGGATGAAGCGGAATTTCGGCTGTCCCTCTCCGGAAGGCTATCGGAAAGCCCTGCGGCTCATGAAGCAAGCGGAAAAATTCTCTCGACCGATCATTTGCTTCATCGGCAGCCCCGGTGCCTATTGCGGTATCGGTGCCGAAGAACGGGGACAGGGACAGGCCATTGCGGAAAACCTGTGGGAAATGTTCGGCATTCGGGTACCCATCGTGACGGTGGTCATTGGCGAAGGTGGATCCGGTGGTGCGCTGGCTCTGAGCATTTGCGACAGCATGATCATGTTCGACAATGCGGTGTATTCCGTGATCTCCCCGGAGGGCTGTGCCAGTATCCTGTGGAAGGACTCCACCAAGGCACCGGAAGCCGCTGAGGTACTGCGCCTGACTGCCGACGATCTTTATGGTATGCAGATCGCAGACGTGATCCTCCACGAAGGCTATCGTACCAATGAAGAGATCGCTGTGGAGCTGAAGGGGATGCTGGTGAAGGAGATCGGCAGACTCGGTCGTTTGTCCACACCCCGGCTACTGGCGACCCGGTACGAAAAATTCCGCAAGATCGGCGTATAAGGGAACAAAAGACATAAGAACAGCGAAGCGGTCCTATGTGGGATCGTATCGCTGTTTTTTGCTATGGGGAATGGATCTGTGTATTTGGGGGATTGACAAATGCGAAAAGGTATACTATACTGTATATATCAGCCAAAAATACGCAGAAATGCAGATAAAAAGTCAGCATAAGGAGGCTATTATCCTATGGCAAAAATCTGTTTACTTCCCTGCAACAGCGCAGGTACCATCACACCGGAGATCTACGGCCATTTCTCCGAGCACATCGGCGGTGTCTTCCGGGACGGGCTTTGGGTCGGCGAAGATTCGGCTGTGCCCAACACCGATGGGTTCCGCAATTTCGTGATCGAAAAATTTCGGGAGCTGGATCCGCCGGTGCTGCGTTGGCCCGGTGGCTGCTTTGCCGAGACCTACAAGTGGCGGGACGGCATCGGTCCCCGTGACAAGCGTCCTACGACCATGGGCTGGTGGTACCGCAACGATGGCCGAGTCGAGACCAATGAAGTGGGGCTCCATGAGTTTTTGCACTTCTGCGAAATGACCGGTGCCAAGCCCTATGTGGCCGCCAACATCACCGGCATGACCCCCATGGATATGCGGGATCTCATGGAATACTGCAACGCACCGGCGAATTCTACGACTCTGGCAAAGGAACGCGGTGAAAACGGTCACGCCGAACCCTTCGATATTCCCTATTGGGGCATCGGCAACGAAAACTGGGGTGGCGGCGGCAATATGACCCCGGCGCAGTACGCCAGAGAATATGTGAAGTACGTGACCCTGTGCGACACCGTCAACCTCCACGGTGCCAAATACGTGGCCTGTGGTGCGGACTCTGCCAACTACCACTGGACGGACGGCTTCATGCGGGAGTATGCCCATCGTGTGCCCCTGTATGCCCTGGCGTTCCACTACTATTGTGGTGCATCCGGCGACTGCGTCAACTTCACCAAGGAGCAGTGGGACGAGCTGGTGGACAGAGCGGGCAGACTGGACGATATGATCCGGCGGCACAGCGGGGCCATGGAGCTCCACGATCCGGAGAAAAAGGTCAAGATCATCGTGGACGAATGGGGTGCATGGCATCCGGGTGGCAGTGGTCCCTCCCAGGGCTACAACCTGTTCGAGCAGCAGAGCACCATGCGGGACGGCGTGATCACGGCCCTGAGCCTGAACGCCTTCAACAACCACTGCGACCGGGTGGTCATGGCGAATGTGGCACAGCTTTGCAACAACATCCACTGCCTGTTCCTGACCGCCGGTGACAACGCCATCGTCACACCGACCTATTATGTCTTCAAAATGTACAAGAACCACATGGGTGCGAGACAGATCGGTACCGCCGTGGACGGAGAAGATCTGTCGGTATCCGCATCGGAAAAGGATGGCAAGACCACGGTGACCCTGGCAAACCTGTCCTACGACACGGCACAGGACGTGGAGATAGACACCTTTGGCGGACAGCTGAAGGAGGCCAGTGTCACGATCTTAGGTGGCGAACCCCACGCACACAACACCTTCGAAGCCCCGGATACCGTCGTTCCCACAAAACCGGAAACGATCGCTGTGGTGGACGGCAAGCTGCACGTCAAGCTGCCCTGCGCCTCGGTGGCATTGGTGGAATGGTGAATCGGTGAAACGATAGCATAAACAAAAGGAGCTACTATTATGTGTGAGAAAATACAATCGGGTCAGCGTTCTCCGGGCCAATGGTCCAGCGAGAGAGCCTGGGAATGGTACAACGCCCAGCCCTGGATCCGTGGCTTTGCCGGATATCCGTCCAACTGCGTGAACCGGATCGCCCTGTGGCAGGCATACGGACACAAAGAGGTCATGGAGCAACTGGACTATGAGCTGGGTCTGGCTGCGGATATTGGCTACAATGCCGTCCGTGCCGTGATCCAGTTTGAGTGCTGGTACTACGAACACGATGCCTTTATGCAGAATCTGGAAGACTACCTGACCGTGGCAGACCGTCATGGGATCAAGGTCATGCTGTGTCTGGGCAACGACTGCTGTGTGCCGAAGACCTTCTGGAAAGCACCCGTGTTTGGTGAACAACCCGTGGATTGGGGCTATCACAGCGGCATCAAAAAGGGACCCCACGCCGGCGGCTACACCGAACCGGGCTATCAGCTTCTGGATGATCCGGAAATTGGCCCATCTTACTTCACCATGGTGGACGAGATCGCCGGGAAGTATGCCAAGGACGAGCGGATCCAGATCTGGGACGTGTGGAACGAAATTGGCAACAGCCGCCGTGGCGTGATGAGCGTACCGGCCATGGAGCGCTTCTTCGAGATCATCCGCTCCCACGACCCCATCCAGCCCCTGACCGCCGACATCTGGCGCATGACCACCGATTGGTCCAAGGTGACCCCGGAAGAACTGCGAGCCGTGGAGCTGTCCGACGTGATCACCTTCCATTACTACGGTCCGTATCCCGATATGGTACAGATCATCGAGGTGCTGCGGGAACACTGCGACCGGCCGCTGATCAACAACGAATGGCTGAACCGGCTGGGTGGCAACTACATCGACGAGATCTTTCCCCTGTTCTATCTGGAAAAAATTGGTTCCTACAACTGGGGCCTCATGCAGGGCTATTCCCAGACCTTCGAACCCTGGGGTGGTATGTTCGATGAAGCCTTCCTCCAGGGCAAGCGGGACCTGACCAAATGGCAGCACGACCTGTTCCGGTTCAACGGTTACCCCTACGACCCCAACGAGACCAAGCTGATCAAGCGTTTCTGTGACCTGGCCGACAAGCGGTGGGAAAGAGAAATGGGAAAATAAGCAAAAGAAAATGACCGATGCAGATGGCGTATGTACCACCCAGCATGGGTCATTTTGTGATTTTATCTTTTTGTTTTAGGAAAATACGAATCCGGTAGGGTTCATTGTATCTCTTCGACCTTTTCGCATTGCAGTTCACGATCCAATATTTCCGCAGCGGTGCGCACGAACCGGACACAGGGGCGTTCCTTGTAGTATTGTTCTGTCCGTGGTTCCGGAATGGGAGAGCTGTCTTTTTTCAGTCCGGCGATCAGTTCCCGGCAGATGATGGTGCCGTGTACCGCTTTGAATTCTGCCGCCAGATGCTGGACTCTGGTGTAGTGCGCTGCCTTTTCGCCTCCTTCACCGGTACCTTCGTAGCCCCACAGGATTCCGGCGATCATGAGCATGGAGGATACCGTGCCGCAGACCTCTCGCATTCGTCCCATGCCACCGCCAAAGGAAGACGACAGCCGCATCGCCGTGGCAAAGTCCATGCCGGTCACATCGCAAAAGGCACCCATGACCGATTGGGCACAGTTGTAGCCGGACAAAAACAGCTCCGCTGCCCGGTCGGCGTGGTTGGTAGTTGTGCTTTCCATACGATATACCTCCTTGTTATTTCGATTCTGTGTCGTAATGCCGGGTCAAAAACATGGCCAGCAGCAGAGCCGTCACCGCTGCCACTGCCTTGCCCACGATCATGGGCAGCACCAGCGTGGGTTCCATGGCATTGCAGAACGCCATGTGATCTCCCAGCAGATACCCGCCGCTGACCAGAAATGCAAAGTTCAGTACCTTGCCCCGGCGATCCATGTCTCCGGTCATGCCCATGGTGGGAATGCAGTTGGCGATGGTGGTGACCAGTCCCGTGGTGGCGGTGCTGTTGATGTGCAGCTTTTGTCCCAACTTTTCCACAGGTTTCGCCAGCAGCCGGGACAGCAGCGTGACCATCACATAGGTCCCCGGCAGGATCAGTACGATGTTCACCACCAGATCCATAGCGTCCCGAATGTCCCCCAGCCCCGGCAGTACCATAAACCCGGTGACGGATTGGCAGATGGACAGCACACAGGCCAGGGTCGCCACGATGCTGATGACCTTGCCGAAGAGAAGAAATGCCTTGGCAATGCCATTTGGAACGAGCCACAGCAGCAGTGCGATGACGAGGGATACCACGATCACCGGGATCAGCAGCCGCAGGGTCAACAGCACATCGTAGCCAGCCACCAGTCCTCCACAAAAGCAGCCAACGGGAATGGTGATAAAGCCGCACAGGATCCCCAGGGACATGGCAGGCCGGTCCTCCGTTTTGACCATGCCCAGCGCCACAGGAATGTTGAATACGATGTTGGCACCCATCATACTGCCCAGTAGCATCCCACCAAGACCAATGGCCTCCGGCGAAGTGGAAAGGCTCTGGGAAAGCGGATAGCCACCCATGTCACAGGCCAACAGCATACCGGACACCATGGCAGGGTCGATCCCGAATATGTCGCACAACGGCGTGATCAAGGGCCCTATATATCGTTCCACATAGGGCAGCAGCACCAGCACACCGGTCATGGTGACGGCCAGCGAACCAAAGGCTTCAAAGCCCCGGCAAAATTGGGTACCCAGTCCGAACCGGTCGCCTATCAGATGATCCAGCGCACCGATCAGCATAAATACCATCATGCACCCCGTCAGGATCTGTGGAAATGTCATGCTATGTTCCTCCCCATTTTTGTAAAAAAGTGTTTTGCCAAAAAAGTATTTTTCAAAAAACGCCGTGCCTGTACACAGATACAAAGAACGGCGTTTGGGACTATATATGGATGTGCGACTCAGTTGGCCTTGGTCTGCGTATCCTTCTGCAGGAGCTTCTTCCAGAGCAGCGGCACATACGCTACAGCCAGACCCACCAGGATAGCCACCACCAGGTCAAACAGGATGGTCAGTGCAAAGGTCAGCACCAGCACCAGAATGTCGTGGAAGCCGGAGGTCTTGCAGATGTGGACGAACTCCCGCCATTCGCTCATGTTGTAAGCGACCAAGAACAACACAGCGGCGATGATGGGCATAGGGATCCAGGCGGCGTAGGGCATGAGCAGTACCAGCACCAGCAGCAGTACCACAGCGTGTACCATACCGGCCACAGGGGTACGACCGCCGTTTTTCACGTTGGCAGCGGTACGGGCGATGGCACCGGTGGCAGGAATACCGCCGAACAGACCGGATGCAATGTTGCCAAGCCCCTGTGCGATCAGCTCCGTATTGGAGTTGTGCTTGTCCCCGATCATGCCGTCAGAGACCACGCAGGACAGCAGCGATTCGATCCCGGCCAGAATGGCGATGGTGCAGGCACTGGAGAACAGCGAGGTCACGGAAGACAGGGAAAAGGTCGGTACAGACAGGGCAGGCAGGGCACGGGAAATGGTGTACAGGTCACCGATGGTGTTCACCTGCAAACCGGTAAACTTGACCACCAGCACACCGACCACAACGGCGATCAGGGAACCGGGGATCTTTTTGGAAACCTTGGGCCACAGGATCAGAATGGCAAGACCGATGCAGCCCACCAGCAGTGCCTGGACGTTCAGGGTACCGATGGAGGAAGCAACGGCAGCGAGCTTTTCGGTGGTCTCAATGGCGTTGGTACCGGCAGGGTAGGTCAGACCGAGGAAATCCTTCAGCTGTCCCACCACGATGGTCACGGCGATACCGGCGGTAAAACCGGTGGTGATGGTGTGGGGAATGTATTTGATCAGAGAACCCACACGGCAGATGCCCATGAGGATCAGCAGTATGCCGGCCATCAGCGTAGCGATCACCAGACCGTCGGTACCGTGCTGGGCTACGATGTCGGCCACGATGGTAGCAAAAGCGGCCGTGGGACCGGAGATGTTGACGGCGCTGCCGCCGAAGAGAGCAATGACGAAACCGGCCACGATGGCGGTGTACAGTCCCTTTTCGGGAGAAACACCGGATGCGATGGCAAGGGCAATGGACAGAGGCAGTGCGATGATTGCCACGATCAGCCCGGCAACCAGGTCATTCACCAGCTTTTTGCCGGAATACTGCTTCATAGTGTCGATGATTTTTGGTCTAAAAATGTTCATGGGATCTGCAGCAAAGCCTCCAGGATCATGTGATATAGGTGGGTCAGGAAAGGGATACAGCACACGACGGTGACCCAACCAAAAGCGTGTTGCCGAAATTATATTATACACCTTTTTTCCCTGTTTCGCAATGGATGGAGATACAGAAATATCCCACGCTTGCGGTAGAAAACTTGTCGAATATGGGGAGTGATATACACACAAAAAAAGACACACGGGCGAACCATGTGTCTTTTGAGGGTACGATCGAGAAGGTATCTCTTTCTAAGATGCGCTTATGCATCTTGCTCGTGCTTAGTGCTTCTTGGAGATGGCATAGCCAGCAGCAGAAACGATGGCACATACAGCGGCCACTACGCCAGCGTCAAAGGTCTGGGGAGCAGCTACAACTGCGGTATCGGTAACGGCAGCATCCACTACTTCTGCTTCTGCTACAGGAGCCGGTGCATTTACCAGAGACAGGCACAGAGAGCACATATCCTGCGCTACCCATGCACAGCCATTGCTGCAGTCGGTACGCAGACAGGTGTCGCCATTGGTGCCGTCGGGACCGTCAGCGTCGTTGACCATAGCCAGCCACAGACCGATCTCCAGTCCTTCGGAAGCGGTCATGCCGGACAGGTCATACAGAGGCGCACCATCACCGGAACGGCCTACGCCATTGACGAAGATGTAGTCCACCCAGGGAATTGCCAGCTCAGCACAGTAGTTGACGCCGGTGGCAGAGTATGCCTTGGAGTAGCCGGGGATCTCAGCGGTGATGTCCTTGGTCTGCTCGCCGTCCTTGGTGGAACGGAAAGCGTCACCACGAACCTGTACCTGCTTGTCGGCGGTAAAGCCTACGCCCAGAATGATGGGATGGCAGTCTTCCAGCTGATAATCGGGGTTGAAGCCGATCTGCACCATGTCACCGGCCCGGAACCAGTCCGCACCGTCGGGACCGTTCTGAGAAGGTGTGGTGTCGCCTTCTACGGTGATACCAACGTACAGGTTGTCAGCGTCCCAGGTGAAGTAGAAGGAATAGGTCTCGCCATTGAAGTTACCGACCCAGGTGCCGTCGGAGTAGTACTGGGTACCGTCTACCACGATGGGTGTGTTGCCGGCATATTCGCCTTCGGAGATCACACCGTCCAGTACGGTAGGCGTGTTCGTGCCTACGATGTCAAAGTTGAATTCAGCCGGCGTAGCAGCGGCCGAGATGGCGCACATGGATACAGCAGCGGTGGTGCTGAGCAGTGCAGCAAGGATACGTTTCCAGTTTTTCATGTTCATTCTCCTTTTTGTAAATCATACAAAGGTTGATGCTATCATTATAGCACCGTATTCCCCATTTGTAAACCACGTATATTACCTTTTTTGTGACATATTTTATCCTTTGTCGCCACCAAAAGAAAATGACGGAGGGCAGCGGAAAAATCGAAAAAGATGTTGCAATTTGCGCTGTAATCCTGTATACTAAAGGAAATGATTGTATAGAACCGCCAGAAGAAGAGGACAAAATGGAGCCAAGAGAAGAACTGGACAGGTTGGTCCAGCTGCACGACGATGCAGAGGACAAACTCTGTATTGCCGAAGGAGAGACATATTTGTACCTGAAAGAAATGCTGCCCATCGAGATCTTTCTGCGTACCCAGTGGCAAAGCGGCTATCATCTGTCGTGGGACTACACGACCATGGTGCAGGAGCAGCATCGTTTCCGCAAGCTGCCGCCGTCCATGAGCATCCAGATCAGCCGCCACTTTCGCTACGATTGCAGTCGAGAGCACACTCACGCCTATTTCCAGCTCAATTATGTCCTGGAAGGAACACCGGCCATCCACGTGGGTCAGAAAATCTACAAAGCGGTGCCGGGAGACTTTTTCCTGTTGGCGCCGGGTGTGCCCCACTGGATCGAATCCTTTGCAGACGATATCATCGTGCTGAAGGTGTACATCAAATACAGCACCTTTGAAAATACCTTTTTCCGGCTGCTGGACGAAAAGAATGTGCTGACCTCCTTTTTTCGCCGGGTGCTGTGCGGCGAAGACGGCGAGGGCAACTACATCTGCTTCCACACCGATGCCACGTCCTTCTTCCGGGACACCATGCTGGAGACCTATCGGCTGTTCATGAACCGGGTCGAGTATCGGGAGATCATCATGGAATGCCGGATCACGGAGCTGTTTTGTCACCTGGTGCGGCTGTGCATGGAGCCGTCGCACACCAGCCTGGACACCGGGGAAGTGGCTGGCGTGGGCAGGGTGCTTGCCTATATGCGCCAGCATGCGGAGACGGCCACCTTGGAGAACACAGCGGCATGGTCGGGTTATTCCCGGAATTATCTGTGTCGGCTGCTGCGCAGTGGTACCGGGCAGACCTTCACGGAGCTGCTCAACGCCATGCGGATCGAAAAGGCGTGCCAGCTGCTGGTGCGTACCGAGGATCCGGTCACCGACATTGCCAGCCGGGTCGGCTATGGTACCATCAAGCATTTCTACCGTGTCTTCCACCAGGTCACCGACATGACGCCCGGCGACTACCGCAAAGCCCATCGGGAACAATGGGAATACATAAGTCAACGCTGATTTGTATTGATTGACACAGAAAAAAGACACACGAATGAATCATGTGTCTTTTTTTATAATTACTATGATAGATAAATTGATGCTGATGCTTGTGCTATCTGTGTAACAGTTGTCATGGATTGTATATTGGAAGCTAATTTGTAGTAAGATAATGCGTCAAAAGGAAGAGAAAATGTATCTCCAATACACTTTTGCAATATGTCCATTCCCTGTTGATTTAAATCCAGCTCCATGATGAGAGCAACTCTTCCGTTTTCTGTATCAATAACAACAAAACGGAAATATTGACAGTATTTTTCAAAGTTAAATTTGTCATTTACATCAGATAAATGTAATGTAAATGGAGCTTCTTCCCAATGCAGATTTCCAAATCGAAAAGTGAACCAAACGATATTGTAGATACTTGTGACTCTGAGATCGAAGGAACCGCTATACATATTGAATAATTCATCATTGGTAATGTGGCGATGCTTACATAATAGCATAAAACCATCTTCGTTCAATTGAATCTGATTGGCTTCAACATCTCCAATATATTCGGGAATCTCTTGGTATACAAAATCAATAGATGGTATACAAATCACAACCTTTCATTGAAAAATGGGTTTTATACATATCTTATGACAATGGCTTAAACCATTTTTACAGCGCCGCCTTCACGCTTTCCACCACAGCGGCACACAGTGCATCGTAGCCGGCGTCCGCAAAGTGGGTACCGTCACCGTTGTAGGCATCCATGGGCAGTGCGGCACTGACGGCGTACAGGTCGTCGATGGCACAGCCATACTTTTTCGACAGCCGCACCAGCACCTCGTTCCGCTCCACCACCAGCTTGTGAAATTCTGTGGGTACATCGGTGCCGGGGTTGTAGGTCTTCGTGCTGGTCACCAGGATCACCTTGCCCATGGCCATGAGCTTCTCCGTCAGCGCAGCCATACCATTCTCGTACACGTCCGTGGTCATGTGGGCCCCGTGCAGACCGTGGTTGAAGTGGATCACGTCATAGTGGCTGTCGGCGGCAAAGCTCTCCACAAGAGCACTGTAGAACGGTGCATCGATGGCGTAGGAGGTGGCGATGTAGTCCACCTGGCAGACACCACGCAGGGCCTCACGGACCTTGGCCTGGTATCCGTTGGTGATGGAGTCGCCGATCAGCAGTACCCGTGGTACGTCTGTCCGTGCGGTCTCGTCACACCAGCTGTGTATCCATTCGTATTTTTCTTTTAACATAATCCTGTCCTTTCATTCCCCATGGCAGCAGCGCATGATCAGCCGGAACAGCCGGATCTCATAGTCGTAGGAATAGGGATTTTCCTTTTCCCCACGGACCATGGCAGCAAAATCGCCCATCATGGCATCGTACCGGTCAAAGGGCTCACAGCTCCATTTTTCGGCACAATCACGCCAAGGGGTCTTTTCGTTTTCATAATTGGTGAAGGAAGCATAGGTGCGCATCGTGCCGGCCGGGTCGGTGTCCAGATACTTTTCCAAAGGCTTGATCTCGATGGTGCCTTTTGTACCGCTGATCACCAACTGTCGCCGCTCAAAGCCGTTGTACTCCACGGCACTGGATCTGGCAAAGGAAGTACCGCCGGGATATTGCAGCAGCACCATGCCCTGATCCTCAGCCGTCACACCGTCAAACCCGGCAGGCTGGTTCAGTGGGAGCACGTGCATCGGTTCGCCTTGCAGCTGGTAGATCAGGTCGATCAGGTGACAGCCTAAGTAGTACAGCATACCGCCGGGATATTTCCCCAGCCAGTTGCGCTTTTCCACAGAATGCCGCACGCTCATGTGTGCTTCTACCGACAAAATGTCTCCCAGCTTTCCTTCTTTGACATAGGCAAATGCCTTCTGGATCACGGGATTGTACCGGTACATATAGCCCAGCTGGAAGGGCAGATGTTGTTCCTCCAGGGTGCGAGCCAGCTTTTCAAAGGATGCTGCACCGGGTGAGCCGGGCTTGTCCATGTGTACCGCTACGCCACGATCGGCGAAAAGCTGTGCATATCGAGTGGCGTATTCCTCGTCGCATTCGATGGCAACGGCATCCAGCTCCATGTCCAGCAGCTCCTCTACCGTATACAGCTTGGCTCCCTGGTACAGCGGATCGCTGTGCAGCCGTCCCCTGTGCATTTCAACCGGTTCTGCCAGTCCTACGACCTCGTAATCGTCGGACAGCTTGCACAGGCTGCCATAGGTCACGTTGGCATGGTCATGTCCCATACCGACCTGGGCAACACGAATTTTCTTTTGCATAGTTTCCTCACAGATTCACGTCTGCGTACACAGGCGAATGGTCGGTGGCGTCCAATGCTTCCTGGTCCAGCGCCAGCCGATACTGCTCCACAGTGAACTGTCCCAGACCGATGATGTGATCGATGGAGGCACGGTGTGGCTTGTCGGTAGTCGTACCGTGGTACTTGCCGTCTGCACCACGTACCGGATCCCCATGGTGGGAGCTGATGTCTTCCTTATTCTCCGTCATGTCCCACAGGTGCCGGATGTGGAAGCCGTCGTACACCGTAAACACACCGCTGTCACGGCCGGTGTTCATATCGCCAAACGCAAAGACCGGGCAGCCAAAGCGCTGGTGCAGTTGTGTCATCAGCGTGGCCAGCTGCGTGGCATTGATGATCCGCACGGCATCATGCTCCGGGCCGCTCATCCACCAGAAGTGGGTGTTGCAGGCGGCAAAGCGTCCTTCGTCACTTTCAAACACAGCCCAGGTGATGGCCTTGGACATATCGGTGGTATCGGTGAGCCGTTCGTACCCCTTGGCGATGGGGTGCAGCTTTTTCTTATTATACAAAAAGGGAACATAGTTGTCCCAATCGGTCTCGGCGCCAATGGTGGCATAGGTGTCGGCAAGGGACTGGAACAGTCCGCTGTGGTACCAGCTGCCGGTGATCTCCTGCAGTCCCAGAATGTCCGGCGCATATTTTCTGTATATGGTAAGCACCTGGTCCAGCCGTTCGTCCACCGGATTGCCGAAATAGTCACCCCAGATGTTGCTTGTCATGATCCGCATGGCTCAGTCCTCCCGCCACTGGAACTGCACCACGGGGAATGCCTTTTCCACCATCAGTCGGGCATAGACCTCCGGGCACTCTTCGGGCTTGTGGGTCTCCTGTACCAGATCGGCCATGTGCAGTCGTCCCATAGAGGTCAGACGCAGCAGGGCAGCGATATCGTCTCTGGTGGTCCACCAGCCGGGATGGGATTCGTTGTCGGGACGAGCCAGCGTGTGTGCGCCGATCAGGGTGATGCCGGGGCCGTGTACCTTCCGGTAATAGTCGATGGTGAAGTTGGAGTCACGGGTACAGCCCAGCAGTGCCACACGACCGAACCGTGCCATGCAGTCCAAAACCTGATCGAGAGCTTTGCCGTTGCCGGTCACCTCAATAGCCACCTTTACGCCGCCGGTCAGAGACTTGACGTTCTTGACAAAATCCGGTGCAAAGGGATCAAAGACATAGTCGGCCCCCAGCGTCAGGGCACGTTCTCTCTTGGCAGGATCGGGATCCACGGCGATGATCGGGCAGGCACCGGACAGACGCAGCAGCTGTACCGCCACCTGACCCAGTACGCCCTGGCCCATGACGATGGCAGATTCGCCCATTTCCAGCCGGCACTTACGAATAGCGGCCATGGGGAAGGTACCGATCAGACCCAGTGCCGCATCCTTCCAGTCCACGTTGTCGGGCAGCTTGTGTACATTGCCGACGTCCTTGATGACATACTGGTTGTGGGTGCTCCAGGACACGCATACCCGGTCGCCCACCTTCACATGGGTCACGCCTGCACCCACTTCCCGTACGTATCCGGCGCAGCTGTAGCCCAGACGACGGGGAAAATAGGTGGCCATATCCGGCAGATCGGGACCGATACCAATGTTGGGATTGCCGGACAGGTTGGCACGTTCGGTACCACTGCTGATGGTGGAGCGTACCACTTCGATGAGCACTTCACCGGCGTTGGGGGAACGAAGCTCTTCTTCCCGCAGCTCGGCGATACCAGGTGCGGTGAATGCGATATACTTGTTTTTCATGGGAATATCTCCTTATGCATTATGCAAAAGGGAACAAAGCCCTGATACAGCGGTGTACCAGCGATTTGTTCCCCATATTCGTTTAGTCTTCTTTTACGGTCAGCACGACCTTGCCCACGTTTTCACCACGGTAGAGGATGTCCTGGGCGGCTTCGGCTTCGGTGATGGGCAGCACGGCGTGGATCTTTTGCTTGATCTGACCGGATTCGAGCATGGGCCACACCTTTTCCACCAGCTCTGCAAGGATCTCACCCTTGACCTCCGGGCTCTTGCTGCGCAGGGTACTGCCGATGAGCCGGATATTCTTTACGTACACATTGCGGAAGTCGATGACGGAGTCGTCTCCGGCCAGGGTAGCGATCATGACCCAACGGCACCCAAAGGCAACGTGACGCAGGCATTCGCCCAGGGTAGGACCACCCAAACAGTCGATGGCCAGATTCACCGGATGACCGGCGGCAGCTTCCTCTTTGAGTACCTCGGCAAGGGATTCCGTGGTGGTATCTACGACACGGTCGGCGTGGAGATAGGCCACCTGTTCGACCTTTTCCTGCCCCAGTACGGTGGTGATGACACGCAGACCCATAGCACGAGCCATAGGGATCACCACGCTGGCAAGGCCACTGGCACCGGCCTGCATGAGCAGCGTCTCACCGGCTTTTGCTTCGCCTACGTAGGACAGATTCAGCCAGGCAGTGGCAAAGGCTTCCGGCAGTGCGGCGGCTTCTACCATGGACAGACCCTTGGGCATGGGCATACACATACAGGACGGCACGGTCACGTATTCGGCGTAACCACCGCCGCCCAGCAGCGCACACACCTTATCACCCAGATGGAAACGACCTTCTGCTTCGGCTTCGGGAGAGAGGGCACAGATCACACCGGCGACCTCCAGTCCGGGCCAATCGGGACAACCGGGCGGCGGCGGATAGGTGCCTTCTCTTTGCAAAAGGTCAGCTCGATTCAGCGCAGCGGCGTGTACTTCAATGCACACTTCCCCGGCGGCAGGGGTCGGATCGGGCACATCCTGCCAGACGAGAGAGCGGTCTTCTTGGATCACAATAGCTTTCATATGCGTACCTCGTGAGATAGTATTGGAAAATAGATGGGGATGCTTTCTTTGTACATCCCTATAATAGCACAAAAAATGTGGTTTGTCAAGGTTCTGTTTCGGTGCAAATAGCCTGAAACGATGTCATACGTGGAATCGGCGGAACAGCTCCGAGGAAAAGGTGCGCCAGCGAAAGAGAAGCTGGAAGCACAGCAGGCACACCGCCATCCCCACACTGATCACCGCAAAGGCCGGCACCGTGATCACGCCACAGAAGTACAAAATGGCAGTCAACACGGAACCGATCATGCTCAGAAGAAAGTAGATCCCATAGGTGGAGGAGTTTTTGCGATCCACCAGAGACAGCACAAAATAGAATACGCTCAGGGCACCGGACATAATGGGCAGCACATAGTTCACGCTCCAATGGTACCAGTCCAGAAGATTGTCGATCCAGATGCACACGCCGGTGGACAATATGGCTAAATACAGAATATTCTTGGGAATGTTCTTGCGTTTGCGGTAGCCGATGTTCACGATGAGCCAGGCGCAGATGGTGATCAGCGTCAGGGGAATGTACAGCGCCAGATGGGGAATGAAGGCCAGGTTGATGATGTTGATGACTAAGATACACACGATGGCGGCGAAGGTGGAGATCTTGAAGATCAGATTGTAGGAGAACTGCTGTGGGATCTCCGGATAGACCAGGGAACGTTCGGTCTCGCCTTTGCCCAGGATCTTGCCGCAGAGGGGACAGCGGTTTCGTTCGCCGGTCAGATGCACGCCGCATTTGGAGCAGTAGTGGGTATCGTGGTTCTCTTGTTCGTTCATTCTTCGGCGACCTCCTTTTCGGTGTAGTTGGTGGTGATGGTCAGCGACGGATCTACGGCGGCCAGTCTGCGGAAGAAGGAACGCTCCAGCTCCCGTCCGGCCAGCACCCCGGCAAACACGATCTGCATCCGATCCCCATAGGAGCAAATGCATACCTGCTTGGTGGCACAGCTGTTGATCACCATGAAGCTGTCCACATAGTCTGCCAGCTCCGGCGGCATTTCCACCTTGCCCATGTTGGAAAGACATATGGTGCGGCGGTTGTCGTTCAGGATCTGGTACCGGGACATGACAAAGTTCTTCAGCCCCAGCGGCAGGATCCGCACCAGCCAGAATTTCTCGATCTTCACCTGCTCGGCGATCATCTCCTCCATAGCTTCATGGGTCAGCTTTTCGTGCATGGCCGCAGTCACGTGGCGGCAGATGGTGGAGATGTCTTCGCCTTCGGAAAAATCGTATTCGATGTTCACGATGCCAAAAAAGTTTCGTGCCGTGTCGGAAGGGAAGTAGGTGCGCAGGTTCACCGGCAAGGCAATGGATACCGGCTTGTGGCGATCCCGGGGATCCATGATGTCCCGGAGACTGGCGATGAGCAGTGCCGTGGTGAACACCGTCACTGTGACCCCTTCTGCCTTGGCTGCCGCTTTGATGGCTTTCACAGAGGCTTGTCCTTCGGTCACCAACAGCCGCAGATCGTGGGATTTTTGTCCCCGGAGTCGGTAAACTTTTTTCCGTTCTTTCCCCAAAATCCCGGCAATGTCTTTACTTTTGATCCGTTTTTTGTTATAATATTGACTGAAGCTATCCACAGCCTTTTCCGTGCCGGTGCTGTCGATGCCAATGTCCGGCATGACGGAGGGTACCACATCCCGATGCAGACTGGTGAGATAGTGCATGAGCACCGTCCGGAAAAACATAAATGCACCGGTGCCATCACACAGCGCATGGAACACCTCCAGATGCACCCGGTTTTTGTAGTAGGATACGTCAAACAGCAGACCACAGGGTTCGTTGCGATAGATGGGACCGCAGGGCGTGGCGTTTTCCTCGTGGACGTGGGGCTTGTTGCTGGTCTTTTCCAGATAATACCAGAACATCCCGTGCCGCAGGGTGCAGGAAAACAGGGGATATTCCTCCATGGCAGCATTGACGGCGTCCTCCAAAAGGTCGGGCTGTACCGGTTCCTTCAGCACACAGGAGATGCGAAAGACCTCGCTGTCCTCCGGAGAGACCAGAGCCGGGAACACCTTTGCCATATTGTCCAGCCGTTCCCAGTGGACGGTCCGGTCACGCCAATAGTGGAGATGGCTTTCCTTGTGGCTGTGACTGCTTTGGGCATGATGTATATTGTCATCAGAGTGATTCGGGTTGTTCGGCATGATTGACTCCTTGTAAAAAGGCGATAATATGTTTATACAGTTGTCTGGTGATGGGCGTGGCCGGTGGAAGACTGAGCATACCGTGGATCCCGTTTTTGATCCGGCGAACGGTCACAGGCGTTTCCCCATCTCGCAGGGCTCTGGCAAGGGCTTCCCCTTCGTCCCGCAGCGGATCGAATTCCATGGTCAGAATCAGCGTCTCTGGCAGACCGGAAAAATTGGTGTGCCGCAGTGGTGCGAAGTAGGGGTTTTCGTAATCGGCATCACAGGAGCGGTACAGCTCCATGTAGTCCTGCAGCTTCTTGACGGTCAGCAGATATTCCTCGCCGTTTTCCAGTACAGAGGCAAAAGGCGTGTCTTCCCGGTAATCGCACCAGGCAGCCGGATAGACCAGGATCTGTTTTTTCGGCAGTCTGCCACCACGGTCCCGTGCCATCATGGAGGTCACGCAGGACAGGGTTCCACCGGCACTGTCTCCCATGACCACCACCTCGTCCGGGTCTGCCTGATACCAATCGGCGCAGTGAGCCAGAATGGTCTGGACAGCGGCATAGCAATCCTCGGGGCCTGCCGGGAATTTGTGTTCCGGTGCCAGGCGATAGTCGATGGCGATGACCTTGTAGCCGGTCTGGGCAGCCAGATGGGCACACACATGGCTGTAGCTGTCGAAGTCGCCGGTGACAAAGCCGCCGCCGTGAAAGTACAGGATCAGCGGTGCGATCTTGCCATCCCGGCTGAAGGCTCTTGTCAGCAGTGTCCGTTCCGGTTGGTCATAGGCCGGTGGCAGCGTCAGCATTCGTTCCATCATATTGGTGGTGATGCGATTGTAATAGGGTCTGGTGGCTTTTTCAAATTGTCGGGTCTCTTCATAGTGATTCTTCAGGTCCACATCGTACTTGGACAGAGCCGCCAGCGCTTTTTTCACGATCTTGTTCATGTAGAAGTTATCGTCCTCACGTAATCACAAAAATAACAGATATATTGTACCATATCTCCCACGAAATTGCAAGATTCCGTGACAGAATTGCCATCGGTTTTTGGGAGCAGTGAGACAAAAATAAAATCAGCCAAATCATACGATTATCGATAGAAAGTTCAGGTGTTACGCATGAAAGCTAAGGATCATATCCAGATCGCAAAGACCCTGTCCGGGACGTACGGACTCCACGGCAGACGAAAGGGTGCTTTTCTGGTGGGGAATATCCTGCCGGATATCAACGTATTTTCGTATCTGACGGCGTCCCGGAACAACCATCTTCGGGGACACAGCTACACCTTCAAGCGAAAGAAAATGGACAGGCATATGAACAAGCCCCAGAAGAACTCCACGTTCTGGTGGCTCAAGACCGGGATGCTGTGCCACTATCTCACCGATTCCTTCACCGGTTCTCACGACGAAAAAAGACATATGTCCCTGGCAGATCACCGGGCATACGAATTCAGGCTGCACGACCGGTTCGCCGAGAATTGGCAGGCACTGCAGACCCGACCGGAAAAACGAATGTCACAGATCAGCGAAAACGTGGCAAGGATGCGCCGGGAGTACGACGAAGCCAAGGCCGGTGTGGAGACGGACTGCCGGATGATCATTTCGGCTGTGCGCAACGTCATCGGTACCATGGCGGCAGATGCCCAGCAGGTACAGCGGAAGTGAACACAAAAACGGCAATGGAATGCGGATATATCTGCGTTCCATTGCCGTTTTTTGTTATACACTTGTCTTATCGATCCAGCCAAACAGGATCAATCCAGATCAACCCAACAAAACTGGTTTAACCAAGTTTGGCAAAGTTGTCCACGATCTTCTGGATGGTGGTATCCAGCGAGGACTGCTGCTTTTCCCAGAAGGAAGCAAGGTCGGTGTCGTTCTGAGAGGCCTTCGTGTAGATGTTGGTCTTTACGTTGCCCAGACCGTATACCGTGGAGCAGTCGTAGGTGGTGGTGTCGAAGATGATGTCCACCATGGAAGCAGATTCTTCGTCACGGGTCAGCTTGGACTTCAGCGTGATGTCATAGTATGCCGCCAGCACCGTGTCGGTGGAAGCAGACTGCAGCGCTTCCAGAACGATGGAGGTGCGGTCTACATCGGATACGGATACCGGAATGGCCATACCGAAGAAGTTGCCGTTGTTGCAGGAGTAGTACTGGGTCTGCTCTTCGTTGTACTTGGGTGCCGGTACGATACCAAAGTTGGCTTCCATGTCTCGCAGTGCCTTGGCCCAGCTGATGCATTCTACCCAGAACATGACCTGTTCGGCAGGGAACATGATCTCCTGTACCCGGTGGTTGTTGGACAGACCTCTGGTGTTCTTCTTCACTTCCGCATCGTAATACACCCGTTCGTCGCCGTGTACGATGGACAGGATCTTTTCGTAGGCATTCACAAAGCCTTCGTTGTAGAAGGTGAACTGGGGAATGTCGTCGCTGTCCTTTTCGGTCAGGGTGTAGCCGCAGCCGTTGAGCAGGAACATATAGAACACGCCACGCCCAGGACATGAGCCCGTAGTCGTCGTTGTCGTCAAAGGTGCCGTTGCCGTCTACGTCGTTGCCGGAGACCGTTGCCATCTCAGCCAGCTTGTCCAGTGTCCATTTGCCGTTGTGTACCAGATCATAGGGATCCTCCAGGTCGTGGTTGGTGATCAGCGCCTTGTTGAAGTACATACAGCAGGTCTCATCGATCTGGGTGGTCAAAAAGTCACCCACACCCATGTACAGCTTGCCGCCGATGGAGAGCTGTTCTACGGCATTGTGATCCCAATAGGGCTTGTCAAAGTTCTGGTAGGGCATGGTGTGCAGGTCCATCAGATACCCGGACTGGGCCTGCGACAGCACCGCAGAGCCCTGCATCAGGGACATATCAAAGGAACCGTCCCCGGCAATGGTGGTGTTCTTGATCTGATCCACCGTCTGCTCCGTTTCTACGATGTGGATGTTCAGCCGGTTCTCTACCGCAATGTTCCGGTTGAAGATGGCAGAGGGAATGCTGTCCCCAGAGTCTTCGGCGGCGGTCACGTGTACGGTGGTGAACCAGTTGTTGGATTCGGGATTGGAGTTGAAAATGTTGAAGGTGTAGCCTTCGAAATCCGATTCCGGCAGGTCGTCCGATACCTTGGTCTCCTCCTCGGTCTCGCTTTCTGTCTGTTCTGCGGTTATGTCCGCCGTGTTGGAGATGGTCTCCTCTGTGGTACCCTGTCCACAGCCGATCACACAGGACGAGGTCATCAGCAGTGCCAAAAACAACGCCAGCAGCTTTTGTGTACGCATGGTAGGTCTCCTTTTGAGTATTACAAATGTAAAATTAGGTTCTCGTTAAAACAATCTATAGCGAGAATACTGTACATAAATCATACCACAAACCCATCTCTGTGTCAAGGGATTTATGGAAAAACTGCCAAATTTTTGCCGGAAATGTAAAAGTGCATACTTTTCGCTGTGGCGCACATACTATGCGTACCACAAACTTTCAAAAGACGTGCGCCTTCTGGGGGAACGAAAGCGTACGATAAGGAGGCAGCGTATGTGCATCCGACCGGGCAGACCGGTGTATATCCAAAGCTGGGGCAGTGTCGTTGGCAAAAAAGAGCACGATGGTCCCTTGGGAGTGCTGTTCGATGGCTGGGACGAAACAGACCTATTTGGCATGGACACCTTTGAAAAAGCGGAATCGGAAATGCAAAAGCGTGCGGTGGGTCTGGCGCTGGCCAAAGGTGGCTGTACACCGGCAGAGCTTGATCTACTCTTGGCAGGCGATCTGGTGAACCAGTGCATCGCTTCCACCTATGGCACCCTGTCCTTTGGGCTGCCCTATCTGGGGTTGTTCGGTGCCTGTTCCACGGCAGCGGAGGGACTGCTGCTTTCGGCACTGCTGACGGGATCGACGCTGTCCCGTGCGGTATCCGTGACCTCGTCCCATTTTTGTTCGGCCGAGCGGCAGTTCCGGTATCCGCTGGAATATGGGGGACAAAGACCGCCAACGTCCCAGTGGACCGTCACCGGCTCGGGTGCCTTTTTGTGTACGGCAGAAGCGGCAGACCTGACCCGGATGGGACATCGATACGTGCCGCAGATCACCGGTGTGGTCATCGGAAGGGTCGTGGACGGTGGGATCCGGGATGCGGCCAATATGGGAGCGGCTATGGCACCGGCGGCTGCGGATACCCTGCTGCGCTATTTCGAGAAGGACAAAAGCACCGGTGGGATCGATATGATCCTGACCGGTGACCTGGGCAGAGAGGGCAGCGACATTCTTGCCGATCTCCTGTGGAGCCACGGCATGGATGTGTCCGGCAAGCTGGCAGACTGCGGCAAAATGATCTACCCCATGGATAAGCGCGCAGACGTACACGCCGGTGGTTCCGGTTGTGGCTGTTCGGCGGTGGTGCTGGCGGCGGATATTTTGGAGAATATGCGGCAGGGACGGCTCGATACGGTGGTGTTCGTGGGCACCGGTGCGCTGATGAATCCCATGGCACTGTCCCAGGGACAAAGCATACCCGGTGTGGCACATCTGGTGGAGATCCGCAGACGGGACCTCACCTCGGCACAGATCGATACGGAAACTTTTTTGGAAACCTTGACGTTTGACGAGGAGAAATGATGATGGAATATCTGCGTGCTTTTTTGGTGGGTGGCGCCTTTTGTGCCATCGCACAGCTGCTCATTGACCGCACCAAGCTGACACCGGCCCGGATCCTGGTGCTGTACGTGGTGGCCGGTGTGGTGCTGGGTGCCATCGGTGTGTATGGACCGCTGGTGGAGCTTGCCGGCGCCGGAGCTACCACACCGCTGACAGGCTTTGGTTACCGCATTGCCGAGGGTGTCCGGGAAGCGGTGGACAAGGATGGGTTTCTGGGCATCCTGACCGGTGGACTGACTGCAACGGCTGGCGGTGTCACAGCGGCCATTGTGTTTTCCCTGTTGGCAGCCTGCCTGGTGCGTAGCCGACCAAAACCCTAAGGAAACGCTGAACAACGACTGAAAACAAAAGGAACGAAACCCAATTTTTTTGACAAGTTTCGTTCCTTTTTATTATATAGGGATTTCACGTAGGCTTTCTTATTCGATACCCAAAACCGTGTAGCCTTCCTTTTCCACCACCTTCTTCAGGTTGGCGTCGGATACATCCTTGTTCAGCTTCACGATGGCGGTGCCGTTTTCGTGGCTGACGATGGCTTCCTCTACCTGCTTCAGGCCTTCCAGTGCCTTCTTCACTCTGGCTTCGCAGTGACCGCACATCATGCCTTCGATCTTCATTGTCTTTTCCATAGCTTTTTTCTCCTTTTTGTTGGATGTGATTTTTCTATCGTGTCGGGGATCGTGTACCTGGACCAGATTCAGCCGCAGGGCGTTGGTCACCACGCAGAAGCTGGACAGGCTCATGGCAGCAGCACCGAACATGGGATTCATTTCCCAGCCGGTCCAGTGGATGAACACACCAGCCGCCAGGGGAATACCAATACAGTTGTAGAAGAATGCCCAGAACAGGTTCTCCCGGATGTTGGTCAGCACCCGGCGGCTCAGGCGAATGGCGGCGGCTACATCGGTCAGGCGGCTGTGCATCAGGACCACGTCGGCCGCATCGATGGCTACGTCGGTGCCGGCACCAATGGCAATGCCCATGTCGGCTCTGGTCAGGGCAGGGGCATCGTTGATGCCGTCTCCCACCATGGCCACCTTGCCTTCCGTTTGCAGCTGACGGATCACGGCTTCCTTTCCGTCCGGCAAAACCCCGGCGATCACGCTGTCCACCCCGGCAAGCTTCCCGATGGCAGCGGCGGTCTTTTCGTTGTCCCCGGTCAGCATCACCACACGAATGCCCATGTTCTGTAGCTGGCGAATGGCCTCCGGGCTGTCCTCCTTGATGGTATCTGCCACGGCGATGAGCCCGACAAACTGCCCGTCCCGGCTGAACCACAGGGGCGTCTTGCCTTCTTCGGCCAATGCTTCTGCGTGGGACAATGCATCCGCCGGCAGCGTGGCGTGCTCACGTAAAAAGCTGTGGTTGCCGCCGTGGAGCACATGACCGTCCCAGACCGCCGTGACCCCATTGCCGGGCAGAGCGGTGAAGTCCGTGGCTTCGTGGCAGGGGATCTCCTTTTCCGCCGCATAGCGCAGGACGGCTTTTGCCAGAGGGTGTTCGCTTTTTTGCTCCAAGGTGGCAGCCAGCGTCACCAGCTCCGTTTCCGGGATCCCATTTGCCGGGTACAGATCGGTGACGGCCGGTTCGCCCCTGGTGATGGTGCCGGTCTTGTCCAGGGCACAAATGTGGATCTTGCCCGTTTCCTCCAGAGATACGGCGGTCTTAAAGAGAATGCCGTTTTTGGCACCTACGCCGCTGCCCACCATGATGGCCACCGGTGTGGCAAGACCCAGCGCACAGGGACAGCTGATCACCAGCACCGAGATCCCACGTGCCAGAGCGAAGCCAACGGTGTGCCCAGTCAGCAGCCAAACGATGGTGGTGACGGCGGCAATGGTGATGACCGTGGGGACGAATATGCCGGAGACCCGGTCGGCGATCTTGGCAATGGGTGCCTTAGTGCCGGCCGCATCGCTGACCATGCGGATGATCCGGGACAGGGACGTGTCTTCGCCCACATGGGTGGCGGTGCAGCGGATGAAGCCGGATTGGTTGATGGTGGCGGCATAGACAGGGCTCGTTTCTTCCTTATCCACCGGCAGGCTCTCACCGGTCAGGGCAGCTTCGTTCACCGCCGTGTGACCTTCCACCACCACGCCGTCCACCGGTATGCTCTCACCGGGACGCACCACAAAGGTGTCACCCAGCCGCACCTCGGCCACCGGTACCTCCACCTCAGCGCCGTCCCGGATCACGGTTGCGACCTGCGGTGCCAGATCCATGAGACTGCGCAGGGCATCGGTGGTCTTGCCTTTGGAGCGAGCCTCCAGCATCTTGCCCACCGTGATCAGCGCCAGGATCATGGCTGCCGATTCAAAGTATAGCCCGTGCAGCTTTTCCATGGCCAAAGCCGTGTCCCCGGACTGCACAGCGGCATACATGGCGTACACCTCCCAGGTGCTGTACAGGAACGCAGCTGCGGAACCCAGTGCCACCAGCGTATCCATATTGGGCGCACGATGCAGCAGGCCACGGACGCCGGAGACAAAAAACTTCTGGTTGATCACCATGACAACGGCGGCCAGCAGCAGCTCCGTCAAGGCGATGGACAGCGGATTTCCATCGAGAAACGATGGCAGCGGCCAGTGCCACATGGTGTGTCCCATGGAGATGTACATGAGCAGCACCAGAAACGCCAGAGACGCCACCAGTCGCCGCACCAGCACCGGTGTTTCCGTGTCGGCCAGGGCATCGGCTGCGCTTGTGTTTGACCCGGCATTGGCAGTGCCACCGGCGAGCGTCGCACCGTAGCCGGCATCGGTGACCGCTTTTACAATGGCATCGACAGCGCCGCCTTCCACCTGCGTGGAGGGGGTCAGGAGATTCACGGCGCAGGAGGTCACACCGGGCACATCGGAGGCGGCTTTTTCCACACGGGCCGATCAGGC
>CAZLED010000008.1:0-19312 GCA_964558485.1 uncultured Ruminococcus sp.
CCGGCATCGGTGACCGCTTTTACAATGGCATCGACAGCGCCGCCTTCCACCTGCATGGAGTGGGTCAGGAGATTCACGGCGCAGGAGGTCACACCGGGCACAGCGGAAACGGCTTTTTCCACACGGGCCGAGCAGGCGGCACAGCTCATACCCGTGACGTTGTATTTTTGCATGAAGGGGATCCTTTCTCAAATTCGGTCGGTCGTGTGTATTTTTCGTATATCCATATTGTACCACGGCGACTCGATTTAGTCAAGCCCTATTGCCAATTTCGGTTAGCTTATGCTAACAAAGCCGGTGCAGAGCCGGTTTATTCTGTGCAAAATATGCTGCGCATGATTTCTTTGAGGCAAAAACGACACCCCTCCGGACACAGAATTTTGTGTGCGATTTCCTTATGAATCGGGGCTAGCCGAATGCGCTTCCCGAACATATTTTTAGTTCACGAAAAAACTTGCCGGAAATAGAAAAAAAGTGCGAGTACACTATTGACAAACAAGTTTCGAAGTGATATAATACACTCAGTACGTGAGTTGATTGTACGGTTACTACATCTGTCTAAAGCGCGCGTGAGGACCGGTGTAGCAGTCGGCGATCCGCTCACGAACCCGGGACTGCGGAAGTCACAAGCGGAAGCAGCTCCGGCATTAACAGTGTAAATGGATCCGAGGAAACGAAACCATTCGATCGGATCTCCCTGATTTTGGAAGGAGCTAACAGCTATGACCCTGGTGGATGCGGTACTGCGGACGGCTGGCGTGGCAGAAACAAGACAGCTGGTCGGACTGGCAGACGAGAAACGGAGGGCCTTAGCTGCAGGTCTGTACAAGATCGATGCGGCCAAAGTTCCCCTGGAGCAATGGAACGCATTGGTGACGGCGTTTGGACTACCCCAGCAAAGCGATGCGGCACACGCCCGTGCGATGCTGATCCGGTATCTGGCGACGCCCCAAGGAGAGACGAAAGGTGGCGGAGTCGCATCACCCGATTCTGGTGCGGCGCAAAAACATAGTACGGAGACGTTACCCAAAGCGGCAGCCCCTATGCGGACTTCTACCCCATCCACCGCTGCGCCTACGAAAAAGGCGGACGCTGGTGCGAAAGGGTCGTCGGTGACGAGAGAGCCGGCGAAAACGGCAGGCAATGCGAAAGCGGCGTCTGGCGCCAAAAAGGAGAAGTCCCTCTTTGTAAAGGTCTGGAACGCCTTCACGACCGTGCTGGTCCTGTGTGTGGTGGTGCTGGCCTGTGCGTTGGTGGGTGTGCGGCTCATCGGGATGCAGGTGTTTACGGTCCTGTCGGGCAGTATGGAGCCGGTGTACCATGTGGGGTCGCTGATCTACGTACAGAATGTAGATCCGTTTGCATTGGAGATAGGCGATGATATTACGTTTCTACTGGACGAAGACACAGTTGCCACGCACCGCATCGTGGGGATCGTACCGGATGAAGAGGATCCGGAGACCATACGGTTCCGCACCAAGGGCGTAGCCAACGAGCAGGAGGACGGCGGATTGGTGCATTACCGCAATGTGATCGGGAAACCGGTGTTCACCATCCCGTATTTAGGGTATCTGGCGAGCTATATTCAGGAGCCGCCGGGAACCTTCGTAGCCATTGCGGCAGGTGCTGTGCTGATGCTGCTGGTATTCTTGCCGGATCTGTTTGCCAGTGAAGATGATGATATCGAACCAAAGGACACAAAGAAGAAAAAGAAAAAGTCCGTGTAGTCCCCAGTAGGACAATGCGGCACCGTAGGGAATGGCCATGTGCATACAAAGGCCATCCCTACGGCAGCGAACCACGATATAAATGGCAACGCCGTTTATATAAAAAATAAAAAAACGAAAGGAAAAACAAGTATGAAAAAGACAAAAGTTGTTCTGGCAATGGTTTGCGCCGTACTGCTGGTAGCTGCTTCTGTTATGGGTACGTTGGCTTATTTGACTTCAAAGGCTACGGTTACTAACTCTTTCACTGTAGGTAACGTAACTCTCGGCAATACAAACGAAGCTGGTTTGGACGAAGCATTGGTTAACCAAGATGGTCAGCCTATTAAAAGTAAAACTGATAGCACTGTTGTCAGCAAGACGGATGCTCCTCGTGTAACAGAAAACAGCTACAAACTTCAGCCTGGTCATAAGTATACAAAGGACCCGACTATCCATGTTGGTGACAATAGTGACAACTGCTACCTGTTCGTAAAAGTGGAAAACGGCATTGTTAATATCGAAGCTACTGAAGATGATACAAGCGGCTACAAAAAAATTGCTACTCAGATGGCTGAAAAGGGCTGGAAAGCGCTGGGCGCTGGCTATGACAATATCTGGGTTTATGTTGGTACTGAAACAGGCGCTTCTACTCCTAAATCTGTAAGCAAGAGCGCAGATGTTTCTGTGTTTGACGAGTTCAAAATTGCGGGTACTACTTCCAGTGATACAATGAAGAGCTATGAGAATTCGAAAATCGTTGTAACTGCGTACGGTGTGCAGGTTGATGGTTTTAGTGGTAAGACTGCAACTCAAATTTGGGACGCTGCTTTTGCTGCTACTGAAACTCCTGTAACTCCGGCTCCGGGTGGGGATACTCCGGCTGGTGGCGACGATACTCCGGTTGATCCTGCTGAATAATTAACGGGTGACGACATATGAAAAAGATTATTGTAACTTGTCTGGCACTTGTGCTGGCTATCGTTGCTTCTATCACCGGTACCCTGGCTTGGTTGACTGCGAAGACTTCTGAGGTAACGAACACGTTTACCGTTGGCGATATCAATATCACTTTGATTGAGCATGAATATGACTCTGCTAATCCCAGTCAGGCAAAAAAGGTAGATAATAAGATGGTCGAAAAGAACGTGCAGAACTACAAGCTGATTCCTGGTACGGTGTATTTCAAAGACCCGACCGTTACCGTGAAGGCTAACAGCGAAAAATGCTATCTGTTCGTTGAATTTACGGAAACCAACAGTCCCGGAAATTATTTGACCTACACATCTAACCTGAGCAAGACAGATTCCGGCTGGACACGGGGTACGGGTACTACAGGAACGGATGTAAATGGTGTGCCCACCAATGTATGGTTTAGAACAGTAGAGGCTTCTAAGACTGATACAACTTTTGAACTTCTGGATAGCAATAAGGTAACTGTTAAGAACACCATCGTCAAGAGACCTGCTGATGCGACTGGAGAGACCGATGCAAGTGGCAATTATTATATGCCTGCATCTACTGCACAGCCGAGCTTGAACTACAAGGCATATGCTATTCAGTCTGACAACATCGCTAATGAAGCTATCGCATGGCAGAATGTAACTACTGCATACACAGCAGCATCTTAATTAACGCAACTTAGAGGAGAATGACAAAATGAATAAGAAGAAGATTGCTTCTATCGTAGCTTGCCTGTGCCTGGCTGCAAGCGCAGTTGTTGGCGGTACCCTGGCATACTTCACCGACACCGATAACGCTACTAACGTATTCACTGTTGGTAATGTAGATATCGAACAGAACGAATGGCAGCGTGGTGCGGAAGGTAAGATCGTTAAGTTTGAGCAGAACAAGAAGCTGATGCCTGCTGTTCTGAGCAAGCTGACCAAGTCTCCGCTGACTGTTGGTAAATATACTTTTAACATTCGTAGCCTGGAAGGCAACTATGTTGATAAGATCGTAGACGTTACCAACAACGGTACTGAAGATGCATATGTTCGTACCATCATTGCTATCCCCAACATGAATGGTTATGATGATGATAGCCCCGTTGAAAATCCCCTGCATTGGAACTACCTGGATGCTACTGACTTTAGCAATGTAGGTTGGAACTGGAGCGGTTCTAAGAGTGGTAATGCTACTACGCAGACTGATAAGATCTCCGATGTAACCATCAACGGTGTATCTTATGACCTGTATGTAGCTACCTACAACACCGCACTGGCTGCAAAGGCTACCACTTCTCCTTCGATGGTTGGTCTGTACCTGGATGATGATGTGAATGCTGATGCGAATGGCTACTATTCTGTTCAGAATGGTCAGACCATCAGACTTGACAATTACTTCAAGAAGAATACAACGACTGGTAATATTGAACTGAACATTCTGGTTGCATCTCAGGCTTGCCAGACCACTGGTTTTGCCGATGCTTGGGAAGCTCTGGACGAATGCTTTGGTGACATTACTGCTACCAACCATCCGTGGTATGTGGCTCCCACCACAACTCCCGAAGCTGGCGAATAATTCAACTAACCCCCTCGCTTTCCAATTACGTCATGCACCAATGGTTTCGTGCCGTTGGTGCGGGCGTATGCGTGCATCCGAGCGCTATCGGGTGTGCGCATATGCCCAATGTTGGCATTATGACGATTTCGTACAAAAACAATTCAGGATAGATCAAACCCTCGTAGAAAGGATGCTTTCCCATGAAAACGAACCTTTTCCATCCACAAAACAAATCGAAAGTCCTATCTGTGGCCGTGCTCGCCATCGCTTTTGCCACCGTAGCCACCGGCACCCTGGCCTACTTCACCGACAGCACGATCGCCCATAACGTCATCACCTCCGGTGCCGTGAAAATCGATCTGATCGAAAAACAGCGCATCCCCGGCGGTACCGATGGCGATGAAGACACATATGTAGACTACCCGGAAGACACGATCACAGGCGTCATGCCCGGCAGCAAGGTCTCCAAGATCGTCACCGTACAAAATAACGAACAAAAGGCGTGGGTCCGTGTGCAGGTCACACCAACCATCACTTTAGCAGGGGAAGGCACGCCTTCTGGTAATGTTGGCTATATTTCATTCGATTTTGATACAGAAAATTGGGAAAAAGGCGAAGACAATTATTGGTACTACAAAACGCCGCTGGGCACAGGAGAGGAAACAACACCGCTGTTCACCACGGTGACCTTCTCCAAGGAGATGGGCAACGAGTACCAGAACTGCACGGTGACCATCGCCGTAGCAGCCGAAGCCATCCAGCACGCCAACATGACCAAGGACGCCATGGCGTCGCAGGGATGGGAATATATGGAAGCCGAATCTACAACAGGCGCCGCCAGCGAGGCATAAGAAAGGAGGTTGAACGGATATGAAAAAGAATCAAATGATTGCCATTTTGTTGAGCGTTCTGCTCCTGACCAGCGTGACTCTGCCCGGTACCTGGGCGAACGAAGAACCGATCGGTGACGTCGTAAACGAAACCGAACCCGTCGAAACCCCTGCCGAATCGGAAACAGACGCAGCATCTGACACCGATACAGATACGGACACAGAAAGCGAATCGGATACCGATACAGAAACCGAAACGGAATCTGACACGGAGACGGAAACGGAATCTGACACCGAAACCGAATCTGATACAGCACCGGAAAGCGAGACCAAGCCGGAGTCTGTGCCTGAATCGGAAACCGAAACCACACCGGAGACGGATGCTGTGGTGGAGAATACACTGCGCACCAGCTTCAACCTGCTGATGGAAGACACAAGCAAGGACAGCCGCACCAAGTGGAACGAGCTGCGCACCCTGTTCGAGCTGGATGAAAACATGGACATTCTGACCATCCTGAACACCATCGCCGAAAAGCTGGAGCTGCAGCTTGCCGAAATCCCACAGTTCATCGCCAAGTTCCAGAGCATGATCGAAGCCATCGTGGAGGAGATCAAGAATGGGGTTGGGGATGTCGATCTGCAAGCCCAGGCAAAGCTTCTGTATGAAAAGATCATGAGCTGCACCCTCATCGAAGATATTTGGGTGGCGATTGAAGGTGCCGATCCTGCAGTCGTGGAAGTGATGAGCGAAGAGCAGATCAATGACATTGAAGCGCACGTAGAGGAAAATGAACCGGAACCGTTGCCGGAGATCGTGATCGAAGAAAGCGAACCGCCGGTGCCCAGCGAGATCTACACGCCAACGGTAAATTTTGTGAACGTTGCTCCCCTTGTAGGTGCAGAATAAGGAGGTAAATCATGAAAATCAAGAAAATTTTGACTTGCCTGCTCTGTGCCGCTATGCTGACCCCTGTGGCACTGTTCGGCAGCACCGTTGGGGCAGAAGGTAAAACGGAAAACGGTATATTCGTTGACAAGACTGCTACATATAATGTAGAAACCAACGACTATACTATTACGCTGGAAGCATATGCAACTGGTGAAAAGACTATTACGAGCGGATACAAGGATGTTCCTACGGATATTGTATTGGTACTTGACCAGTCTGGTTCTATGAAGGAAAATATAGGTACTGTTTCGTTTTCTAAGTATACACGAAATGCCAGAAGAAATTCGAACCTGTATAATCAGCGCCACAACGGTGGTAGTGCAAATCTTTGGTATCAGACTTCGGATGGTAGTTATGTTTCTGTGTCCGTTACGAAGACTACTACCTATACCACCATTTCAGCTGATACTTCTAATACAAAGTACTACAATAATCGTAATAATCTATACGAAAAAGTTGAAAATGAGTATAAGAAGGTAGAAATTACACGGGATTTAATAGATCGGAGTTTTGTTTATACCTATACGTTTTCTGATGGTTTTACTGTAAAGAGTAATGGGAGTGATACTGTGCCCGATTTAGGTTCCCATGGTCCACTATATACACCGTCTGACGATGTTTATACATATACCTATACAAAAGACGGCGTGACAACTACGATTGGAAATGGAACTGGTGCAAATAACAATTTCGGCACAGATTTGTATGAGCGTGTTGTGAATACATCTGGCGGTGGTACCAAGGTAAATGCACTAAAGAATGCGGTAAACACATTCCTAAATCAGGTATCCACCAAAGCGAAAGGGGAAGATGGAGAAGCAGGTACTGGCGATGATGTAGACCACCGTGTCGCTATTGTAGGTTTCGCTAGTACTGGCGATAGTCAAAATGACTATACAAATACCGAGCTGCTTTCTACACAGGGCGTTGTGAATTATAGAAATGCTTCTAGCAATAATTACAAAGATGCTCTTGTGAGTGTAAATGGCACGAGCGGCAATCTGAATAACAGATTGACTACTGCTGTAACCCGTTTAGACACTTCTGGCGATACGTACTTGGAATATGGTATGGATATGGCAAACAAGATTTTTGCCCAATACGATGCTGGTGAAGATCGTCAGCGTGTAGTTGTCGTATTCACAGATGGTTATCCTGCCCCGTATGGCACTGATGATTTCATGTACAGTATGGCTAATAATGCGATTAAAAATGCATATACGACTAAGAATACCTATAATGCAACTGTGTATACGGTGGGTGTATTCAGCACAGCTGACCCGACTGCCGACATTAAAACGAATTTCGCAAATTCCGATGGATGGAAAGGTCGTGGAAATAATCTTACTGATGTACAAGAAGCAACAGCGGCGAATAGATATATGCACTATGTTTCGTCAAACTATAAGAGTGTAAATAGCTTGACAGATGATGGTGTCCTGAGTGAAAAAGCAGATCCTTTTAATAGAGGAGATAGCTATTATCTCGCCGCAACAGATGCAGATGCGCTGAAAAATATTTTCCAGCAGATTGCAGATAATGTTGAAACTGGTGGAGCTACTTCTTCAACATTAGGTTCTTCCGCAGAAATCAGAGATATTGTAACGGAGCAGTTCACATTCCCCGAGAATGCAACTGATGTTAAGGTTTATACAGCGGAGTCTAATGGTAGTACATTCTCTTGGAAAGAGTCTGTAGAATTTGATGATGCAGAAATTAAAATTGATCCTGCTACACGTGCGATAACCGTTTCCAATTTCTCTTACAAGGATAATTGGTGTGGTGATGAGAAAACGGATGGAAGTGTGACGGGATTCCACAATGGTAAAAAGCTGATAATCACATTCAATGTTAAGGCAAGAGAAGGTTTCTTAGGTGGTAACGATGTACTGACCAACACCAGTGCTGGTGTGTTCGAAAGTTCGACTGCCACCACTCCCGTTGCAACATTCCCGGAACCCACAGTAAACGTCCCGATCGGCGAAGTGACCGTTACGGCACCGGATAAGAATGTATATCTCCTTGGCGACGTTACAGCCGCCGACATCAAATCCGGCGCCACGGTAACTTGTGGTGATGTTGCGCTGGATTTGAGCAAGGCTGATGATGTAGCCAAACCGTATGGCTTGGATCCTTGGGCAACGGAATATGTAAATATTACGGTTACGTATACGGACGAGGATGACAATGCAGTAACAGATTTCAATAATTTGAAGGACGATACTACATACACCGTTACCGTCACCGTAGCACCGAAGACGCCCAATCCTGTATCTACGCAGGGTACTAAGGCTGAAACAAAATTAAATAGTGCTACAGGGAAGATCAACGTCTTCAAGCCGGAGCTGACGTACAAGGATAGTGAAGTACACAATGGCGATCCGGAACCGGAGTACGATACGACAAACTATGTGTCTGCATCCACTGTATGGAAACATAAGGATGAAGATACTGATGCTGAAACTACAGCCGTTCCTGCCAACATGACCGGCGAGGCACCTGGCTTGGATATCACTTATACACCTGAAGATTCGAAGATCGCAAGCGGCAAGATCAACACCACGGAAGACAAGATTGGTGTGGAAGTAACAGTAAAGATCGGCACTGAAGATGTAACGAGTCATGTGACGTTCCACCATCAGGATTGTACGTTTGTTGAAAACTGTCCCGACCTCGGTACCTACGAGTTCTGGCTGCACCTTCTCTCCACCAGCCTGACGATCCAGAAGCAGTTTGCAACTGGTACTACCCCATACGATGCCAACGAAAAGTTCGTCTTCACAGTGACCGGCGAAGACGGCTCCAGTTTGAAGGTTACCATGAAGGCTGGCGAATCCGTAACCATCAACAACCTGAAGGTCGGTTCAACCTACACCGTCACCGAAGACACAACCTGGGGTTGGAGATATGATAGCAGTTGTTATGATTTGAACGATAAGAATCAGATCACACTTGTGGCAAACGGCAATACCGTGACCTTCACCAACACGCTGGACGACAACAAATACCTGTCTGGCAACGCCTATGCGGACAACCAGTGGAACGGTGCTGATGGTAAATACACAAAAGATGCTTCCGTTGAGGCAACACCCGGCGGTAACACCAGATCCGCATACAGCTTCTTCAACCGCACCGCATCCAACGCTGCTGCTGCCAATACCGAAACCGCTGCACCAGCTACCGAAGTACAAGTCACCGAGACGCCAAAGAAAAAGAGCATTTTCTCCATCTTCTTTGGCTCCGGCAACAAAGGCTGATGAAAGGAGACTGACGACATGAAGCTTTTCAAAAATAAAAAGAGCATCGCTATGTTGGTCTCCATCATAGCCCTGCTCACCATCGTAGCCGGCACCACCATCGCCTACTTGTACACCAACACCCCATCGATCACCAACACCTTTACCCCAACCAAGGTGACCACAACGATCGTGGAAGATGACCCAAGCGAGACCAAGAACAACGTGAAGGTAACAAACACCGGCGACATCGATGCCTACATCCGTGCCACCGTGATCGTCACGTGGAAGGATGCCAATGGTAATGTATATGCAACTGCACCGGTGGAAGGTACGGATTATACTGTAACTTGGATGCCAAACGATGACAAAGGATATGCTAGCAAGTGGGTCAAAGGTTCCGATGGTTACTACTACTATACGGAAGTTGTTAAGCCAGGTGATTCTACCGGTGTACTGCTGACGGATTGTAAACCCACAACGACAAGCACTGCACCGGAAGGCTACCACCTCTCCGTAGAGATCCTTGCATCTGCCATTCAAGCCGAACCCAGCGATGCGGTAACAACAGCTTGGGGAACTGCAATCGGTGGTTCTGTCACGGGAGTTGATTCCAGCAAGAACCTGGTAGTTACACGAAAATCGAGCACCTAAAAAGGAGGAAGCGACATGTACAAAATGCTAAAAAAGATCCTGTCCGTAGCGCTGACCCTCCTGACGATCGCCAGCCTGTGTACCGGTATTTTCGCCGCAGCGGGTGATTCCTATCTGGACATGGGAACCAAGGCGTACACATACCGTGAAATCAATACGGCGTACACGACCAGTGACCTGTTCAACAACTTCAAGAACGTCATGCCCGGCGACAAGCGTTCCCAGACCATCGTTCTGACCAACAAGTCCGAAGCCGCATTTCTCAGCCTGACCTTGTCCGGTGTCGAGCACGATGCCACGGATAACCCGATCCACGAAGCCGTCGCTGCTACCTGGCAGAATGCAGAAGGTACCCTCACCGATGAACAGATTCTTGCAAAGATGAAGGATTTTCTGCGCCTGATGACGATCACCATCTACAAGGATAACGCCAATGGTGCACAGTTGTTTTCCGGCACCGCCGACACGATCATCGATACAGGCATTTACCTGGGTGAGATCACAAAGGATGCACCTCTTACCCTGTACGTGACCCTGGATGTGTCGACCGACATGGACAACGATTATGCCGGCAAGGCCGGTGAGATCGACTGGCGGTTTGACGTGAAAGGCGTCAACAAGAATTCTCTCACCGTCAAAAAGGTATGGGATGACAACAATTATAAAAAGCGTCCCACCAGCATCAACGTGACCCTGTACAAAACCGACCGCAACGGCGGTGACCCCGTAGAAGTGGAAACCGTGACGCTGACGCAAAAAGTGCAGTGGACGCACACGTGGACGGATCTCAGCGATGAATTCACCTACTCTGTAGTGGAGGATGGTGTTCCCGACAAGTACACCGTGTCCTACGATACGACCGAGGAAGGCATTGTAAAGATCATCAACTTTTACAACTACAAGCCGCCGGTCATTCCGTGGTATCCGCAGCCGGATAAGCCGGAACCCCCGGAAACCGAGCCTGTAGAAACAGAGCCGGAGGAGACCGAGCCGGAAGAGACGGAACCCGAAGAAACAAAGCCCGAGGAAACCGAACCGGAAGAGACCGAACCGCCTGTGATCGAAGAACCGGAAGTACGGGATCTGACCGTTGTCAAAACCTGGGCCGAGGACAAAGCGGAAGACCGTCCCACTTCTGTCACCGTAGCGCTCTACAAAGCCGAAAACGAGGTGGAAAAGGTGGTGCTGGGTGACTGGAACAACTGGTCCTACACCTGGTGCGATCTGGATGCCAACGAACAGTGGAGCGTCCTGGAAGTGGATATTCCCCTGGGCTATACACCTTCTTATGCGGCCGATGGCGACACCGTGACCATCACCAACCAGGCCAGCCTGATCCAGACCGGTCAGCTCAATTGGCCCATTCCGGTGCTCTGCGGCGTAGGTGTCCTGCTGATCGGCGGCGGTGTGCTGCTGCTCCGAAAGAAGAAGGAGAACGAAAATGCATAAATCGAAAACAGGTTTGACCTCCAAAGCAGGCGTTGTTTTCGTTGGAATGGGAGTGGTGCTGATCCTGTCGGCACTGCTCCTTTTTCTGTACAACGAATGGAACAATGCCGTCATGGAAGAACAAAGCCAGACCATCACCACCCAGCTCCAACAGCTCATTGCCCAAAATACGCAGCAAAATGGTCTTGCCAAGGATACACCGGATGCGCCTGTGCCTACCACCGGTGCTGCCAATGTGGAGCAGGAGACCGCCGCAGCCGAGCCCAATATGACCGTGGTGCTGCTGGATGGCTACGAATACATCGGCATTCTGGAGCTGCCCACGCTGTCTCTGTCGCTGCCCATTCTCTCCGATTGGGACGAACACAAGCTTAAGCTTGCCCCATGTCGGCAGGAAGGCGCTGTGGACACGGACGATCTGGTCATCGCCGGACACAACTATCGCCGCCACTTCCAGTACCTCTACAAGCTGCAGACCGGCGACACCGTCCGCTTCACCGATATGAACGGCAACACCACCACCTACACCGTGTCCCGGATACGCACATTGGATGCTACAGATGTAGATACCGCATTGAACAGCGAGCACGACCTGGTCCTGTACACCTGCACCTACAGCGGCAAGGAACGCACCACCGTGTTCTGCGACCGGGCAACCGAAAGTGCCACAGAAAAGGAGGAGAAAAATCAAAAAAATTCCTAAAAACCCTTGACTTCTCTGGGTAAATTTGCTATACTATGGACAACAAGATACATCGTTCTGCTTTGACAGAAAACGATGCATTATGGAGGTACTTATGGAAAAGTTAAAGATCGCTTTTATCGGCTGCGGCGGTAGAAATGGCGCACACGTGCAGAAGTGCATGGCAAGAGATGACCTGGAATACGTAGGCTTCTGCGATGTTCTGGAAGAAAAGGCGCTGGCCTATGCCAACCGGATCGGTGTAGATCCTGCCGGTAAGCTGTTCACCAACCACAGAGAAATGCTGGCGAACATCGAAAAGCCCGACGCTGTTTTTGTGGCCGTTCCGCCCCATCAGCACGGTGACATCGAATTCGCTCTGATCGAAAACGACATCCCCTTCCTGGTGGAAAAGCCCATCGCTCTGGACATGGATCTGATCCTGCGCATCCAGGCTGCCATCCGGGAAAAGAATCTGCTGGTGACCGTTGGTTTCCAGGACAGATACCAGAACCTGACCGAGATCATGAAGGACTACATCCAGGACAAGGAAGTGGGTCTGGTTTCTGCAGCATGGTTCGGCGGTATCCCCGGTGTGTCGTGGTGGAGAAGAATGGAGACCTCCGGTGGTCAGGTCGTAGAACAGAACATCCATCTGTTTGACCAGGCCCGTTACCTGTTCGGCGAACCCCTGTATGTGAACTGCGCCGGTGCTCGTGGCATCGTAGACGGCGACGCATACGGTGTGCCCGGCTACAATGTACACGACTATTCCTCCGCTGTGATCAAGTTCAAGAGCGGTGTCGTTGCCAACATCTTCACCGGCTGCTACGTACAGAACGGCGGCGGTATGCAGAGCGGCATGAACATCTACTGCAAGGACGCTACCCTGGAATACGCACTGCGTAGCTGGCTGAAGATCCGTGACGTAAACGGCGAACAGTACTACGAAAGAGGCGAAGAACAGACCGGTATCCAGGACAACATCTTCCTCGAAGCTGTTCGTACCGGTGACCGTTCCAAGCTGCGCACCGACTATCATGACGCTGTCAAGAGCATGAAGCTGTGCATGGCCTGCAACGAATCCATCGAGACCGGCAAGACCATCTACCTTGATTAAATCAAGGCACTTGATTCATTCGATTTATAAAATACGCAAGTGCGGTGTGGCTGTCTGGTCATGCCGCTCTTGCTTGTGTAAACACTGATTCAATCGAGAAAACGAGTCAAAAAGCTAAGACGTATGGTTTTTGGCGAGTTTTCAACCGTAATCAGTGTTTACTCATTGGGAGAGAAAACGATGCAGAAGATCCTATGTTCCACCGGTGCCCTGATCGGCAGACCCAATGGACGCAACATTCGCCTGTTGGAGAATTGTATCTCGAACTTGTCCTGCGACGGCTTTGAATTCATGATGTACAGCACCTGGTACGACCAGATCGACGATATCCAGGCCTACCTATGTTCACTGCCCACCACATTTCCTGTGCTGCACTGCGAAAAGGGCATTGGCGAACGGATCACCCGTGGCGGTGTGGAGATGGGTGAAGCCTACGAGCATTTCACCAAAAACTGTGCCTTAGCCGCAGCCATTGGTGCACGCAAGCTGGTGCTGCATCTGTGGAACGGCGTAGACTCCGACGGGCACTTTGAGCGGAATCTGGAAGCCTGTGGGAAACTCATGGAGATATCCACAGGCTATGGCCTGATGCTGACGGTGGAAAACGTGGTGTGCAACGTGGCGGATCCCATGACCCACCTGCGCCAGCTGCACGAGATCTATCCCGATCTGCACTTCACCTTTGACACCAAAATGGCGGCGTTCCATGGACAGGTGGAAGCGCTGTATCGGCCGGAGAATCGGGACATTTTCGAGAGAGTCGCCCATCTGCATACCAACGATTATCGAGGCGGTGTGCTGGATTGGGGCAATCTGCGGACGCTGCACATCGGGGAAGGGCAGATCGATTTTGCCACCTTCTTCCATTTTGTCCGGGAACAAGGCTACACCGGCGATTTTACGGTAGAAGCGACCTCCTTTGATCCAGAAGGTGTGATCCATTTTGAGAAGCTGAACCAGACCTTTGACCGGATCCGGGAGATGCTGGGAGGATAAAAATAAGCCTGACTGGCGTGGGAACCAGACAGGCTTTTGTTGTTTCTATGATTTTATTCCACAATATCCCCTTCGGCTACACGAACCACAAGGCTGGTGCCGTAGGGATAGCCGGTGGCGTTCATCACGAAGCTGTTTTCATCCTGACGGCAGTCCAGCGCCTCGCCGTTGTCCACCCAGTGCAGATTCGAGATCTTGCCCTTGACACCGGTAAAGGTCTTCTCACCGGCAGCACCACCTTCTACGGTTACGTTGTTGTCGCCGGTCACGGACAGGTCGTGGATGTAGAAGTACATCTTGTTGCCGTCCCGCAGGGCAAAGTTCTTTCCGGTGCCGGCGACGCCACAGGGCTTGGCCTTGTAGATGGACTGACCGCAGCAGCGGATCCAGTCGCCGATCCCTTCCATCAGTGCGGCCTGCATGGTGGTGATCTCCCCTTCGCCGGTGGGACCTACGTTCAAGAGGTAGTTGGCCCCCACCTTCCGGCAGGCACACAGAGTCTCGATCAGGTGGGCCAGAGACTTGTAGTTTACGTCCCGGGCACCGTAACCCCAGTGGGCGTTCATGGTGTGGCACATTTCAGCAGCCAGGTACTTGGGCATACCTTCTCTGTCCATGGGTACTGGACGACCCTGCTCAAAGGTCACGCTGTCCAGTTCGGGATTGCCGGCCTCTCCCCGATGGCTAAGCCCGGTGTTGTTCACAATAATGGCGTTGGGCTGGTGCTTGCGGATCACGGCGTACAAGGCATCCTCTTCCCAGTCTTCGTTGGGCTTGGACCAGTTGCCGTCGAACCACAGACCACCAATGGGACCGTATTCGGAGCACAGGATCTCTACAGAGTCCCGGAGATACTGCAGATAGGACTTGAAGTTGCCGTTGAAATCCGGATTGTACCAGTCCAGTGTGGTGTGGTAGAAGAAGGGCACGATCCCCTCGGCACGACAGCCGTCCACAAAATCCCGGATCAGGTCACGACCAACCGGAGAGTGGGGTGCATCGTAGGTATTCAGGCCCTTGGTGTCAAACAGGGAGAAGCCTTCGTGGTGCCGGGTGGTCAGGGTGATGTACTTGGCGCCGCCTTTTTTGGCGATCTGTGCGATCTTCTGCCCATCGAACTTCGAGGCCGTAAAGGTGTCCTGCAGCTTCACATATTCTTCCTTGGGGATCTTGTGGATGTGCTGCACCCATTCACCCATGCCCATCTGGGAATACAGTCCCCAGTGGATGAACATCCCAAAGCCCATTTCTTCAAAATCCAAAATCCGTTTTTCCGGTACGGGAATTGCCATAATAAACCTCCGTTATGGTCGTGATCAGGTATCGGGCACGTCAGAGAGACTTGCACGTTCTGGTATGATTGTAGCATATTTGCTGCGGAAAGTCAATATAGTTATGCTATATTACCACGAAAACGCAGCTCGAAATGGCTGGCGTTTCTTTGACGAAGGAGACTGACCAAGTGGAAAAAAGCAAGCTGTACATACGCAATGCAGTGCTGTTGGCGCTGGTGAATATCCTGCTGCGTGGTGCGGCGGTGAGCTTCAATGGATATGTGTCGGGCAAGATCGGGGCAGAGTCCATGGGTCTGTTCACGCTGGTCATGAGCATCTACGGCTTTGCAGTGACCATAGCGACCTCCAGCGTGCACCTGGCGGCTGTACGACTGACGGCAGAGCGTTGTGCCAGGTTGGCAGGTTCGGATATCGGCTCCTATCGCAAAACGGTACGGCACGTCCTGTGGGCTGTGTGTGGCTACAGTCTGCTGTTTGGCTGTGGTGCGGCTGTGCTGCTCTTTGCCTTGGCACGACCCATTGCCACCGGGCTGCTCCACGATGGGCGTACCCTGTCGTCTCTGCGGCTGCTGGCCATTGGTCTGCCTGCCATTTCGCTGACCTCTGCACTGAACGGCTACTTCACCGGTATGCGCAAGATCGGCAAAAACGCCGCCATGACCCTGTTGGAGCAGGCAGCCAAATTCTGCATCACGGCAACGGCGCTGGTCTGGGTGGCACCAACGGGAAATGTGGAGTATCTGTGTCTGGCTGTGGTAGGTGGTTCCGCCGGGGCCGAGGCACTGTCGTTGGTGTCCGCAGTGCTCTTCACCATCACGGATTCCCGGATCCCCAAAGGCGACGAACCGGGGCAAAAACAGCAGACCCTATCGATCCATTTCCGGGATGTATTCGCCATTGCCTTTCCGGTGGCCGTGGGTTCCTATGCCCGGCAGGGACTGGTGACCGTAGAGCATCTGGCGATCCCTTGGGGACTGGCTCGTTCCGGTGTACCGAAGCAGGAAGCACTGGCGGCCTATGGTGTCCTGCAGGGTATGGCACTGCCGGTGGTGCTGTTCCCCTATGCGGTCATCGGCGCCTTCACCGGTATGCTGATCCCGGAGGTCACCGCATTGGAGGCTGTTGATAACCGGGAAGCACTCCACAAGCTGTGCAAAAAAGCATTGGTGACAGCCGGTGTGTTTTCGACGGTCGGCATGGTCGTGTTCTTTTGTTTTGCCACACCGCTGGGGCAGGGGATCTATCACAGCGATGAAGCTGGGGCGTGCATTCGACAGCTGGCGTTTTTGGTGCCGTTTATGTATATGGATACAGTGACGGATGCACTGCTGAAGGGTTTGGGCGAGCAGCTGTATTGTATGCAGGTGAACATGATCGATGCCCTGTGCAGTCTGGTGCTGGTGGTGGTCTGTACGCCGCTGTGGGGACTGCAGGGCTATGTGCTGTCCATGTACGCCTGTGAGATCGTGAACCTGGCCATGAGCGCCTGGAAGCTGTGGGAACGCCTGGGAACAGGGCACCACACAGACCCGGAGCGCTGAGTCTTTGTTCCAGGAAACCATGTTTCCTATGGAGACTATGTTTCCTAGGGAAACTGCGTTGGATGGCAATTGTACTTCCTGCCAACTGTTGCTTATGAGAACTGCGTTTATGGCACAAAAAAACTCCCCGATCCTTAGTAGGAATCAGGGAGTATGACCCGTAGGAGAATCGAACTCCTGTTTGCGCCGTGAGAGGGCGCCGTCTTAGCCGCTTGACCAACAGGCCATGTCCTATCGACGTATATAGTATACCACAAACGCGGAAAAAATGCAAGGGGTTTTGCAAAAGTTTTTTCAGAAATTTTCGAAAAAATTTTGGTGACGGGTACCGTGGGCAGCCCATCGAACCGAAAACACAAAAAAGGACTGCCACAGATCGACAGTCCTTTTGCTATGTAACGATTTTGATTACTGCTTATCTTCGGTATCGTTGTCCTGTTCCTTATCCTTGCCGGCATACTTCTTGCAGCAGGCCACCACGGAGCCGGACAGAGCGATCAGTGCCAATGCGTTGGGGATGACCATAAGCTGGTTCAGGGTATCCTGTACGTCCCATACCAGATCGTTGTCCAGGATGGTGCCCAGGAACACACAGATTACGGCCACTACGCCAAAGACGATCTCACCCTTTCTGCCGAACAGATAGGTGACGTTGATCTTGCCGAACAGGTTCCAACCGATGATGGTGGAGAAGGCGAAGAACAGCAGGCAAATGGCTACGAAAATGTTACCAACGCTGGAGCCGAAGACAGAACCAAAGGCAAGCTGTGCCATGTTGGTCTTGTCCACGCCATCCACGGGACCGGCAGCCAATACGCCGTCACCGGTGTACAGGCAGGTGATGACCACCAGAGCGGTCATGGTCAGTACGATGAAGGTATCGATGAACACACCGATCATAGCAACGACGCCCTGTTCGTGGGGGTTCTTCACGTTGGCCTGTGCGTGTGCATGGGGCGTAGAACCCATACCGGCTTCGTTGGAGAACAGACCTCTCTTGGCACCCTGGGAGATGGCTTTGGAGATGGTCGCACCGAAGGCACCACCGGCCAGCGCCTGGGGAGCAAAGGCATACTTGAAGATCATACCAAAGGCAGCGGGAACACTGGTGATCCGGCAAACCAGTACGATCAGGCCGCCCACCAGATACAGGCAGGCCATAACGGGAACGAGCTTTTCGGTAACGGATGCGATACGCTGCACACCACCTAAGAAAATGAAGGCAGACACAGCGGCCAGGATGATACCGATGATCCACGTGGGAATGCCCAGTGCGGTGTGGAAGGTAGAACCGATGGAGTTAGACTGTACCATAGCACCCATGCAGCCCAGAGACAGGATGATGGCCACGGCGAAGAATACGGCTAAGAAGGAGCCGAACTTGCCCTTGAATGCCTTCTTGATGTAGTACACGGGACCACCCTGTACATTGCCGTTGGCGTCGATGATACGGGTCTCCTGGGCCAGCACGGCCTCACCGTAGATGGTAGCCATGCCTAAGAAGGCGATGATCCACATCCAGAAGATGGCGCCGGGACCACCCACCAGAATGGCACCGGAGGCACCGACGATATTCCCGGTACCGACCTGGGCTGCGATAGCCGTAGCCAGTGCCTGGAAGGAGGACATACCGCTCTTGTGCTTGTTGCCCTTCATGGAGAAGTTGCCGAATACCTTCCGCATACCCTCGCCGAAGCAGCGGACCTGTACGAACCCGGTACGAATGCTGAAGAGAAGGCCGGTACCGATCAGCAGGATGATCAGAACATAGTCACCCATGTAGCTGTTGATGGCCTTCACGATGTTGTGAAACGCTTCCATAAAGCCTCCAAAGAAATGAATGAAATAAAGGAAAACGAAAAACTGCCGACTATGCAGCGATGCTACATATACGACAGCTCTGAAGACCGGATACGGCAGGCGTGTGATTGACACGTTTGATTCTGCTCTGTCCTTTTGCCTGAGAGATTCGGGGACGTACCCCTTGCACCTTCGGCACCCATCGACGCTTTTGGCATCCGTGGGATTCTCCAGAGACCCCTCGTTTTTCAGTTTCCGGAATCGGATCCTAAAAAATTCAACGGGGAGATGTGATGGTACTTATTATACGCCCATCGATCCCGTTTGTCAATAGGGTATGGCGAAATTTTCATCGAATTTTGGAAAAAAAGTGAAGAAGCTGTGACATTTGTAGGATGCGATACAAAACTATCCAAAAATAAAACATATGTATGCAACCACGCTTTGCTTGCTTTTTGGTCAGAATGGGTGTACAATGGAGTGGGAATATAATGAAGCTATAGAGTGTAGAGAAGTTTCCCCCACTCCTGGAAATTTTCCTGACGGAAA
>CAZLED010000008.1:19412-47205 GCA_964558485.1 uncultured Ruminococcus sp.
ATTTCCCAATGTTTTTACCGGATCGATCGTGGGAATATAATGAAGCTATAGAGTGGAATAATCCATCCCACTCCTGAAAATTTTCCTGACGGAAAATTTTCCCAACGTTTTAACCGGATCGATCGTGGGGATATAATGAAGCTATAGAGTGTAGAGAAGTTTCCCCCACTCCTGGAAATTCCCCTGACGGAAAATTTCCCAATGTTTTTACCGGATCGATCGTGGGAATATAATGAAGCTATAGAGTGTAGAGAAGTTTCCCCCACTCCACCTTTTGCCCGGATCGATCGTGAGGATACAGATGCATATTCCCATAGCGTTTTTGTTTCAACCATCGAGTATCAAGCCTATATGATTCTATATAACAGGAGGTAACCTATGTTCAGTACCCAAAAATTTGGTGGCTATTTGTCCCGGCTCAGAAAAGAGCGGGATATGACCCAATCGGAGCTGGCCGAGATGCTCAGTCTCACCAGGCAGTCCATCTCCAAGTACGAGACCGGCGACAGCTTTCCCGATGTGTCCATCCTGGTGAATATTGCCAATATCTTCCATGTGACCCTGGACGACCTGATCCGTGCCGGGGAACCCACCGTGGGAGAAGCTGCCATTTTGTCCACCGCTGCCCAGCACGAACCCACCGCCATTGCCCAGACCATTGAAGACATCCAGGGCATCGCACCACTGCTGAAGCCCAGCGTATTGGAAGCGGCATCGGCAGGACTGGCCCGGCGTGGCATCGATGTGACCCATATCATCGAGCTGTCGGAATTTCTCAACGACCGCTCCATCATCGCCATGCTGGAAAACGCTACGAATGTAGAAGCCAGTGACGAACTGGTGGGTCGCCTGATCCCCTTCATGGACGAAAAGGCACGGTACAATGTGTTCGAGAAGATCTTGGCAGGCGAGATGGATTGGTACATGATCCGGATCTTAGTGCCCTATGCGGAGTATCTGACTTCCCCCATCGAAGCGGCGGTGGTGGAAGGTGCACTGCCGTGGGAAGCGCTGGAGATGCTGCGAGAGGGGTTTGAGGAGATCCTGCGCAAACGCCAAGCAGATCTGTGAGTATATTTCTGCCTTTCGCCGTTGGTATGCCGGACTTGCAATTGTTTGGAAAAAGTTTTTCAAAAACTTTTGTAAAAGCTATTGACAAGTGCAGACGGATGTGGTATAATATCACTCGTAAGCCACACAGCTTATGAAAAACCAATCGGCGCCATAGCCAAGCGGTAAGGCAGAAGTCTGCAAAACTTTTATTCCCCGGTCCGATTCCGGGTGGCGCCTTGGTAACGATACAGTCTCACATGAGGCTGTATTTTTTTGTGTTTTTGCAGCACATATCCTTCCATGGAAAAAACACCGTCTTTCGGATATACACCCAAAGTGTTGGTCACTTGAAAGGTATACTCCGCAAAAGAGCGGTGTTTTTTTGTCAGGCATTGATGTCAGGCAGCTTGCGTTTAGTGTGCGAAGGCCATGGTCGGTGCTACAAGCTCTGGGCCGGTGTAGGCTGACATGGCAGCACGCAGGAAGTAGCCCTGTTTGTGCAGACATACCGGACACATTCCCGGTGCCTTTCGGCCGGTGTGCAGGTGACCGCAGTTCTGGCACATCCAGACGCAGGTGTCGCTGGTGTCGGCAAATAAGGTGTCCCCGGCCAGCCAGGTCTCAAACTGCCGGAACCGGGCGGCGTGGGCAGCTTCCACCTTGGCGATCATACGAAAAGCGGCAGCCACCTTGGGAAGTCCATCCCGGTCTGCCTGGGCCGCAAAAGTCGGATACACATCCTCTGCTTCCTCCATTTCGTTGTGGCCTGCCATTTGCAAAAGCTTGGTCAGCGTGGGATCGATGTCCACCGGATAACCGCCATCGATCTGGATGGTCTGCCCGGCTGCGTCCTGGAGATAGTCGTAGAAGACCTTGGCATGGGCTCGTTCCTGGTCGGCGGTGTAGAGAAAGACTTCTTCCAGTACGTACAGCTCTTTTTCCCGTGCTTTTTCGGCGGCGATGGTGTACCGGTTCCGGGCCTGGCTTTCTCCGGCAAAGGCACGCATCAGATTGATCTGGGTCTCATTGGGTTGAAATGGCATATTGTGTTCCTCCTTGATATGGGGTTCAGACACAGTATGGACAGGAAGGTGGGAGATTATGCATCGTTGTGGTTCAATGGCACTGTGATGACTGCATTTTTTGTGTATTCGATAATAGTGTCAACGTATACTTGATGGTCTCGTCAATGTATGCTTGACAGCAATGATGCAATGTGATATAATACCCCTTGGAACCGAGAAACGTGGAGCGGTGTCAACTGTACATATCCCGACATCCTTCTAAGACGGCCATCACCTTTCTCACCCATGGAAGGAATTCGTGGGAAGGAGGTGGATACGTATGAATATAAAAGCACTTTTGAAACTATTCGAGATCCTGGGTGGTATCGACACGACTTTGGAACTATGCAAAATAGCAGTCGAGATCATCAAGTGGGTATTTCGGAGGATTCAAAATGTTGTTCATAAGATTCAGAACGCAAGAAAAAAGTGAGCCGTCTGCTACCAACAGATTGTGCTCACTTATGCTAAGATTGAAGAACCAATTCACTCTTAGCCATATTTGAAACCAGTTTAGGTGGTGGCCGTCATCTCGGCTCCTTTTTTATTATAGCATAGCTGCGCTGGATTGTCAAGCCCAAAAGATATTTCTTCTCCTCCAAAATTCTTGCATATTCCCCCATTTTGTGGTATACTGTATCCAACCAATCTTACCCACACGAGGTATCCTATGTCTTACTATATCGATGACGAAAACTATCGTATGCTTACCGAATTCTGCAACCGGCGGGACAACGGCGAGGACGGTCTGCGGCGTGCGGCGGTGCTGGGGATCGGCAAGGACTGCATGGTGGCGCCCGGTGCCATCATCCGCATTCCCCTGGACCAGATCGGCTCCAACGTGTTCTTTGGCCTATACTGCTACGTCAACGGCAACGTGACCATCGGCGACAACGTGCTCATCGGTCCCCACTGCTCCATCGCCGCCGGGAATCACAAATTCGATCCGGCCACCGGCTGGTTCTCCGGCAGAACCGAACCGGATGGGGACGACTCCATCGTCATCGGCTACGGCTGCTGGCTGGCTTCCCATGTGATGATCTCGGCAGGGGTAAAGCTAGGGCGTGCCAACCTGATCTGCGCCGGTGCCGTGGTGACCAAATCGACCCCCGACTACGCCATCATGGCCGGTATCCCTGCCAAACAGGTAGGCCGCATCGACCCTGTGACCGGAGAATATCACTGGTTCAGCCATGAGGAAAAAGCCCAGGTTTCCCACGAAAATCCAACGACCACAGAAGCGTGAGGGTGCCCTATGTCCATCTTTCTGACAAAACAAAATCGGTCGGGACAACTGTTTCCTGCGCCGGAGCCGGGTGCCATCGTGCCGGAAAATCCACCGACACTGTGCTGGCTGGCGGAAGGCAAACATACCTACACCGTGACGATCTGGGACACAAGCGGCGCCGTGGTGTGGCAGGGTACCACCGACAAGGCTGCAATCGTGCCGGATACCGTACTCACGCCCGGTACCTACAGCTGGGACGTGACAGCAGAGGACGAGCACCGTGGCGTCTGGTCCTTCACCGTGCCGGAGGATGCCGTGGTGTTCGTGCGGCCTACCGTGGAGGAGATCATCGCCGGGATCCCACAAGGCCACCCACGACACCTGTTCACCAAAGCGGAGATCCCCGACATATTGGCGACCCATGAGAAAGAGCTGCGTGTGCTTGCCCGGAATATCGAGCTTGCCTACCGGGATGGTCTGCCCCAGCCACCCAAGTATCATTGGGACGAGAATGCCGTGCCCTATCGGGAATATTTCGGCCGGTATCGGGACTACTGCGACCGGGATATGGTGGCGCTGGCTTTGGGCTACAGTCTGTTGGGTGACGAAAAAGCCGGAGAAGCCGGACGGAAACTGCTGCTGACCATTTGCGACTGGAACCCAGAAGGACCCTGCAGCTTATGTGGTCCCTTTCTGGGAGACGAAATCGGCCTGTCCAATGCCCGGTGCCTGCCTGCCGTGTACGATATGCTCTATCCGCTGCTGTCCGAGAAGGAGCGCAAATTTGTTGCCGGTGTGGTCATGGCCTATGGCTACCAGTGCGAACGACTGCTGACCCATCTGGACTACATCGCCAACCCCGGTTCCTCTCACGCCGGACGACAGCCTGCCTACCTGGGCGAAGCGGCGCTGGTGCTATACGACTCCGGTGTGCTGCCCGAAGAGGTATGCCGCCGTTGGCTGACCTATGCGACCGAGGTGTACGGTGGGATCTTCCCCTATTATGGTACACCGGATGGTGGTTGGGCTGAGGGTGTGTTCTACGGAGCCAGCTACACAAAATGGTATCTGCCCTTCTTCTCTGCGGTGGAACGATATACCGGACGCAGCTACCTGTCCCGTCCCTTTTACCGAAATCTATCCAAGTTTTTTGTGCATTTCGCTGATCCGCTCCGGGAGAATCATCCGTTCTGCGACGGCTATTGGTGTCATCCCACCGATGCGGAGTGGCCCGGCTTCTTTGCCCAGGATCCGCTGGGGATCTACGCACGCCGATTTGGTTCGACACTTGCCAAAAAACGACAGGCCGAGACCCCGGAGCCAGAGGTATTTCTGCTGCATTTGCTGGATCGATTTTTGCCGGTGACAAAGGAGGAAGCACCTGCCGAACCGGAGAAAGACTTGGCTGTGTTCCCGGAAGCCGGATTTGCCGCCATGCACACGGCGCTAACGCAAAACGACCGGGACTTTGCCTGCCTGATCCACGCCACCAAATTTGCGTCCGGCAGCCATCGCCACGCCGACCAGGGCAGCTTCGCACTGTTCTATGGCAAGACGGCACTGATCACCCCATCCGGCTACTTCGGCAGAGAATACGGCACGGCACACCATATGCAATGGACCAACGCTACCAAAGCCCACAACTGCGTCCTCATCGATGGTGTGGGGCAGGGTGTCCGAGACTACACCGCCGCCGGACATATCACAGGTTGGGGACAAAAGGAAAACGTGCAATGGGTGGAGACCGACCTTAGCGAAGCCTATCCCATGCTAAAGCGTTACACTCGCACCTTCCGGCTGTTCTCCCGGACGCTGCTCGTAGAAGACCGGATCGATGCGGAAGAACCGGTGACCGTAGACTATTTGCTGCACACCTTGTCAAGGCCCACGACGGATGGGGTCACAGCTATGGTGGTGCGAGACAGCATTCGTCTGCGGATCACGCCACTTCTGGGTGATCTGACCGACTGCACCGTTGCCGATGAATACGACACGCCCCTGAACGAAGGGGTACCGGCTGGCTATCAGGTGGAAATGCCGCCACAATTCCACCTGCGCTGGCACACGGAAAAAAAGAAGCACCACTGCCTGGTGATGCGATACGACCTGTTGTCATAATATTGCAACAAGCAGAAAAGCCACTGGAAACGCCGAAAAACGTACCGTGGCTTTTTCTATGTATGTATGGGGATCATCCTTGTCGTGTGGTGATGGTGCAGCGCTGTTCCATGATGCTGTCTTCGTGGATCACCTCGCCAATGGTGTCGGCGGTGATGTGGCCGGAACGAGGGTTCTTCACAGAGAGAATGTTCCCCTGGACGGTGGCTTCCACGTCGGAATATTCGAAGGACAGATCGGTGCCATCCATGGTGCAGTCAATGAGGGTCAGGTTCTTGCAGTAGCACAGAGGCTGGGTACCACTGATGTGGCAGCGCACCAGGGTCAGCCCATCGGAGTACCAGCCTAAATATTCCCCAGCCACCACAGAATCCTCGACCCGGACATTTTTGGCGTGCCAGAACGCATCCTTGGTCTGCAGATCGCAGTGGGTCAGCGTGGCGTTTTCCACATACTGGAAGGAATATTTGCCGTGCATCTTCAGCCCATGGATGTCCAGATCCCGGCTTTCCCAGAAGAGGTATTCCGAGGTGATCTCCGTGTCCGCCACTGCAACGCCCCGGCACTTCCATCCAAATTCCGGCGAGACGATGGTGCAATGGTCCAGGGTCGTGTGGTCGCATTCCCGGAGACACTTGACGCCGTTCACGGTGCAGTGGGTCAGCGTGCCGTTTTGGGCATACCACAGAGGTGCACGGCAGGTCTCCGTCATGGTGGAATGGGACAGGGTGAACTGTTGTGCGTGCCACAGTGGATACCGCAGCTCGAACCGACAGTTGGATACCTGCACGTCTCTGGCTTCCTTCAGTGCCGATTCACCGTCTGCCGGTCCGGCAAAGACGCAGTCCTGCACGTCCCCATGGGTCAGGTTGTAGAGTGCCCGTTCCGCATCGTAGGTCGTATGGGAAATGATGATTCGCTCCATAATCAATATGATCCTTTCTCCAAATATTATAAGTATTGTTTTACAGGCTTTCTATGGCATCGGTGACAAACCCGTCTGCTTCCAGCACCTTTGTGCCCATGCTGTAGCAGCGCAGTCCCAACGTATGAGCCGCCGGTACCAGTGACTTATCCCGTACCCAGACTCGGTCGCAACCCATCTCTTTGGCCCCAGCAAGGTCGGCTTCGGTTTCGCAGACCAGACACCGGGGAATGTTTGGCAATTTTGCCAGCAGCTCTGTCGCCAAAACATCGTTAGACGAGGGCAAAACGATGTAGCCATATCCCAGGCAGTCGTACCGATGCAAAAGCTGGTGCAACGTTGCAGCAAAGGCAGCATCGGCTGTGTCCGGTATGGTGAGGGCAAAAATGGTGTGACAGGAGAACTTTTGCAGCACCTGTGCCAGCGGAATCTTCCCGTCGGCGTAGATCGTGTCACCGTCCATGGTCAATGTCAGGGATAGCTCCGACACACCCAGACCCACCGCTGCACCGTAGGCAGCCATGGGTGGCAGCTCACGGTAGGCATTTTTTGCGCACACACGGGGATATGGCAGGAACCGGTCGTCCGGTACGATGGCAGAACCACCGGGGCGATACTGCCAGCCATGTCGTCCCCATTCGATGTATTCGTAGTGGGCAGTGGGCTTGCCACCAAATCCAGCTGGTTTATAATATTTCTTATGTGGATCCAATTCGGCAGTCCCCAGACCCACGTTGCCCTTCATGTTGCAAAGCACCTCTCCCGTGGGTGCAACGATCATGCTGGCACCACAGATGTTGCAGCTGATGCTGCGGCTGTCGTCCATGGCCACCGAGGCACGCACCAGATACGCATTGGTGTTGTAGGACAGGAACCGGCCGATGATCTCCAGGGCTTCATGGGTGTCGGTACGCTGGAGAGAGCAGCCGATGATGATGTCCACGTTCTCCCGTGCGATGGCGGCAAAGGCTTCATAAAAGTAGAAATCGTAGCAGGTGAGAAAGCCGTAGCGGATGCCGTCAATGGTCAGCACATAGGGAGCCGATGGCTCGAAGGTGTAGGCAGAATCCAATGCCAGCGTGTGCTGCTCTGACGGCGGCAGGTGCTTTTTATAATATTTTCCCACGATCGCACCGGTCTTATCGAAGGCAAAGGTGGTGTTGCGGATCCCGGTGGGCGTTGTGTTATAGGCATTGACGAACACCACCGCACCGCAGCGCACCGCCGTTTCTGCCGCTTTTGCCATGAGGATGGGCTGATACTTGGCAGAGTACGATAGGTTTTCTTCTCGGGTACCTACGGCACAGGGCACATCGCTGTACTCCGGCAGAACGATCAGATCCATGGAAGGATCGCAGGCGTCCAGCAGGTCGAGCTTTTTTTGAAAATACGCATCCGACTTTTCCGGATCCATGGAATACGGCGGCTGTAATACACAGGCTTTCATGGGGAAGCTCCTTCTTTGGGGTATAGATGTACCATAAGTATACCGCATTTTTGGGCGTATGTCAAGTGGGGGTGTGGCTGTCAAAGGGGATTTTGCATGAGATTTTGGAGGAAAGAAATATCGTTTGGGTATTGACAATCCGGCAGAGTTGTTGTATAATAAAAGAAGGAAACCGGAGTACATATCTTACGGTTGCCGATTCATGATATGGATACAATGTTCAGAGAAAGACGGCAATCTTAACTCTGACAGTGAGCCCGACCTGTGTAGCGACAGACGGCTCGCTTTTTCTTTGTTCCATGAAATGCACTATGTACTGTTAAAAACAGCCCAATGATGCTGCACCAATCTGCAAGATCAAAAGAAGTGATCTGCATGAACAGTGCTTCCAGTATCGCAAAGAAAAAGGATACATTCATGTATGTATCACCCTCCTTTCGTTTGAAACTCAGGAGAGCAGTATTATACACAAACATAGTTGACATATTCTGCTCTCCCTGTGAAGGGGTCGCATGAACTATCGACAACCGTCCCATAGATATAGTATTTCGATTTCCAACAGGAACACAGTGTTCCCATCGCATATTGTAGCACATAGGGTACATTTTGTCAAGGGCACGCAGAAAAACAATTTTTCTTGTTCATACATTTTTTCTTGCATTCTTCCGCCATTTGTGGTATACTAAAAAAACCTATTTTACCGGTGGGATCTTCCTGTCGTATGTTTGGAGAGAATATTGTTATGCAGCTTTGGGAACTATTTGTGATCGCCGTGGGACTGTCCATGGATGCCTTTGCCGTGGCGATCTGTAAGGGTCTGTCGGTGGAGAAAATAAAGCCCCACCATACCTTGATCGTGGGCGCCTGGTTCGGTGGCTTTCAGGCGCTGATGCCCTTTCTCGGCTATCTGTTGGGGACAGGCTTTGCACAAAAGATCCAGTCCATTGACCATTGGGTGGCATTCGTGCTGCTATGTCTCATCGGCGGCAACATGATCAAGGAAGCGTTGACCGACAAGGAAGAGGAAGGATCCGAAAAAGAAGCAAGCGGATCCGGCTCCAATACCTACGGTTTCGGGGTCAAGAGTATGTTCCCCATGGCCGTGGCGACCAGCATCGATGCACTGGCCGTGGGCGTGTCCTTTGCCTTTTTGCAGGTGCAGATCGTACCGGCTGTGACCTTTATCGGCGTGATCACCTTTGTGCTGTCGGCGGTAGGCGTGGTCATCGGCAATGTGTTCGGTGCCAAATACAAATCCAAGGCAGAGCTGGTGGGTGGTATCGTGCTGATCGGTATGGGTATCAAAATATTGATCGAGCACCTGTTTTTTAGCTGAGGAGGTACTATGCGGATACTGATCATCGATGGACAAGGCGGCAAGCTGGGACGGCTGCTGGTGGAAAAGTGTATGGCAGCCAAGGAACCGAAGGATCGTGTCATAGCCGTGGGAACCAATGCCATTGCCACGGCCTGTATGCTGAAAGCCGACCCGGACGAAGCGGCCACCGGGGAGAACGCCATTGCCGTATGTGCCCGACGAGCGGACGTGATCTGTGGCCCTGTGGGGATCGTCATCGCCGATGCTATGAACGGAGAGATCACAGCAAATGCGGCTACGGCTGTGGGACAAGCGGATGCCCGGCGCATTTTGATCCCGGTGAACAAATGCGACACCACCGTGGTAGGCGTGACCAAAACCATGGGAGAGCTGGTGGACGAAGCGGCCAAAGCGATACTGAAAAGAGAATAAACAAAAACAGCGGAAACTGTAGTGCAAAGCTATGCATGGCAGAACCGCTGTTTTTTGTGTTATAAAGTTATCGTACCCAAACCAAGGTGCCGTTTTCTTCCTGGATCGGCAGGAACACCGGGGTCTCCTTGCGTCCGTCTGCGGGATTGTTGGGAGAATGCATGGACAGGTACAGCTGCCCATCGGTGTCCGTGAAGAGCATCCCGTGGCCGCCATCGTATTCGCCGGTCATATTTTTGGAGTAGAGCAGTGCTTCATCCTGTGTCCATTTCCCATCCACCGACCCATACGTGGGTCCGCCGTCTGCGCTCCGTGCGATGCCCACACAATACCCGGCGTCGTCCCAGTTGGACCAGATCATCAATAGCTGCCCATCCTTCGTGGGATACAGGAAGCAGCCGTCGGTCACCTTGCCACGAGCCCACACCGGATCGTCTGCCCGGAACAGCTCCACCGGCTCGGAGACAAAATGGGTCAGATCGGTCGAAAGCTTTGCCGCCGCCATTCTGCCGCAGCCATCGTCTGTGGAAGTCCATTCGTGAACGAACACCATCCAGGGCTGTCCGGCTTTGTCTACGTAGAAGGTGCCGTCGATGCAGTCCCAGTCGGTGGGGGTCACGGCATGACCGGTGATCGCAACAAAGGGTCCCTCCGGCTTGTCGGAAACAAGGATCACGCAGCCACGGTGGCCGGTGACACTGGAGAGGTAGGTGGTGAACATATAGAACCTGCCGCCGTACCGATGAACCTCCGGTGCCCAGCGACAATCCTGTACGTCCTCTGGATCCACGACTACCTTGCCCAGGCATTCCCAGTCGCCGGCCAGAGAACCGCTGGTGTTTTTGTAGCAGACCCAGCCGGTGCCATAGGCGTAGTAGATGCCGTTCTCCACGACGATAAAGGGGTCTCGCAGCTGTTCGATTTTGGAAACGATCATGGTTGTATCCTCCGCGCTGTTTGGTATGGATTTGCGGTAAGTGTACCTGGTGCAGCCATACACCGAAGGCAGCATTACGCATCCCATATTGGTTATCGTAAGTATAGCATAAACCGGGAAAAAAGTCAATGGCATACCACTTCCCAAAATTTTTTTCACCAATTTCGCAAAACCCCTTGACAAAACCGTATATACTGTATATACTGTATATATAATGCGAGAGCATGGAGTATATCCGTATTCGGTATACTGTATATACGCAATGCGAGAGTGCATATATCACGTGAAACGAGGGATACCCAATGGAATTATGGATCGACAATCGCAGCGGCGTGCCCATTTACGACCAGATCACGTGCCAGCTGCGGGAGAAAATATTGTCCGGCGAGCTGACCGAGGACACCATGCTGCCGTCCATCCGCTCCCTGGCAAAGGATCTGCACATCAGCGTCATCACCACCAAGCGTGCCTACGAGGAGCTGGAACGAGAGGGACTGATCTACACCGTGGCCGGGAAGGGCTGCTATGTGGGCAGTCGCAATCCGGAGATGGTACGGGAAGCAGACCTGCGGCAGATGGAGGAGCATTTGTTGGCAGTGCGAAAGCTGGCAGAAACACTGGACATGGACACGGTGGCGGTCATGGCTTTGTACAAGGAATTGGCAGAGCTTGCGGAAAACGAGTGAAGGGAAGGAGCACATACATCTATGGAAAACGCAATCGAGATCAAGGGACTACGGAAAACATACGGAGATTTCACGCTGGATATCCCGGCGCTGACACTGCCCTGTGGCTGTATCATGGGGCTTATCGGGGAAAACGGTGCGGGCAAATCCACCACCATCCGGCTGCTGCTGGATCTGATCCGTCGGGATGCCGGGGAGATCACGGTGCAAGGTGCAGTGGTCGGTACACCGGCCTTTGAAGCGGTCAAAGAAGAGATCGGCGTGGTCTTTGACGAACCGGGCTTTCCACCGGCGCTGACAGGACGAGAGATCGGCAAGGTGCTAAGGTACACCTACCAAAGCTGGGACGAGACACAGTTTTGGGCGTTGACCGAACGGTTCGCACTGCCCATGGACAAACGGTTTTCGGAGTACTCCAAAGGCATGAAAATGAAGCTGTCTATTGCGGCGGCGCTGTCTCACCAGCCCAAGCTATTGATCCTGGACGAAGCTACCAGCGGACTGGACCCGGTGGTGCGGGATGAAATTTTGGATATTTTCATGGATTTCACAAGAGACGAAGACCACTCCATCCTGATCTCGTCCCACATCGTCAGCGACCTGGAAAAGCTCTGCGACACCGTGGCGTTTTTGCACAAGGGACGGCTGCTGCTCCACGAAGAAAAGGATCGGCTGTCGGAGCGGTACGGCGTTGTCCATTGCAGCGAATACGAGATCGAGGACTATGGGGATGCCGTATGTGGCAAGCGGATCACACCCTATGGGGCACAGATCCTCATCGATCGGGACAAGCTGTCATCGGATCCGTATGAGGTCATGCCCGTGGGGATCGAGGAGCTGTTTATCTATCTGGTCAAGGAGGACAACTGAACCATGAAAGCACTATTCTTGAAGGACTGGATGCTGCTGAAAGCGCAGTACAAATTTTATATGCTGGTATATCTGGCCTTTGGGCTGATCGGTCTTCTCTCCGACGGCAGCTTTATTTTAGGCTACAGCATCCTGATCACAAGCACCATCGTCACCAATCTCATCCAGAATGATGAGATCTGCCACTGGCTGCTCTATGCCGACACCACGCCGCTCGGCCGGAAGCATATCGTGACACAAAAATACCTGTTCAACCTGCTCTTAGTCGGTGTGTCCTGCGTGTACGTATTTGTTTTGCAGGTGCTCTCCGGCTGTATCCATGGTACGTTTGTGGCAGGCCTGCACGATGGAGCGTGGATGTTCTTCCTGTATCTGTCCGTGGGCACGCTCATGACCGGGGTGACACTGCCGCTGCTGTATCGCTTTGGTACTATGAAGGGACGGTACGTGCAGCTGGTGCTGTTCGGTGGGATCGCCGGGATCGTGGCCGGTGGCAGCCTGGGTATGCAGATGGCGGAGAACACCGGCAATACGATCGCCATCCTGCCGCTGGTGGTCGTGGCACTGGTGATGGTGGCCGTGGTGTATCCGCTGTCGTGTGCGCTGTCGGTGCGGTGGTATACGAATCGGGAGCTGTAACGGAGGTTGTGCTATGCGTGGAATGCTTTGGATGGACGGAAAGCGGATGCGATGGTGGCTGCTGTTTGGCGTACTCTGGACAACGGCATCTACCTTCGCTACCTATGCACTGGAGCTTCGGCTTTCTCCGGTTTCCATTTTGATCTATCTGCTGTTCCCCATATATGCGATGGCTTTCGTCAAGGGGCAGGTGCTGTCTGACGTGGAAAGCGGCTGGCTGTGTCAGGTGGCGACCCTCAACCATGGACGGCGAACCTATGCGATGGAGAAATACCTTCTGCTGCTGTGCTTCCTGCCGATCCTTGCTATCGGAGAATATGTTGGAACACTCCTGTATGACTATGGGAAATACGGGGAGTGGCTCGGGACATCCGCACTGCACTTTGTCTCCTGGAAAAAACTGCTCGTGTTATTCTGTGGTTTCTCTGCACTCCTCATGCCGGTACTCCTGCTGTCTCCGAAACGGTATACAAAGTGGGAGACGATCCTATGGGCGATAGCATTGCCGCTGGCGCTGTGCCTGTACGAAATGGATGCCTTTGCCTATCACGTAGCGCGGTTGCAGAACGATATGCTTTCTCCACAGGCATTTCGAACGGAGAACCATATCTTCAGGTATGCGCTGCCGTGGGAACTGCTTTGCTGGATAGCGATCCTTCTTTTCGTGGGCACAGGGATCGTCACGATCTGGAAAATCGAAAAACATACTTCTATGACAGAGCGCAAAATGGGAATGCAAAAGTGGGGAAGGCAGTGGGCGATCCTTGGTTTGATCCTGACCATTTCTCTGTCCATCGTCTGGGTAGTGGACAGCCACACACCGAAATCCTTTTTGTATGTGTACAGCAAACCCAACGTGAAGGGCACTACGTCCTATTTGCTCACACACAAAACGCCGGAGGAGCTGGCAGAAAAAGCAGAATTTGCAGACTACACCTACAAAACGCACTATGAAGCGCAGGACTATGTTGTGCATACGGCAGGCATGACCGGAGAAAAACTCCTTTTGTGGGACGACCAGTGGCTGCTGTGGGACATAGAGACCCACGAGTCCGAGGCATTGTCCATACCGTACGCACCGTATACGGACGATGAGATCCATTATTCTGTATGGGCGATAGACAGTGCAGAGCCTATGGCGGCCTTTGTCAGAAAGTCCAGCGATACCTTCATAGGCTTTGCCTTTTTCTCCATCCCGGAGGATCGTATGATCACGGACTTTGCCTATTGCGACACCAAAGACGAGCTGATCGATGGAAAAATCGCAGCGAAGACAAAAGAGGAGGTTTGGGTGCTTCTGGATCCATATACAGGAGACGTGGTGGAAACCCTGGCGGAAGAACCTATGGAAGACTGAACAAAACCAAAATGGGATACAGACCAGCATAGCCTGTACCCCATTTTTCTTATTCCAAAACGATCCCCACCGGGCAATGGTCACTGCCGTAGATGTCCGTGTAGATCACGCTGTCCTGCACCTTTTCCATGAGCCGGTCGGACACCACAAAATAGTCGATGCGCCACCCGGCGTTGCGCTCTCTTGACTTCATAAGATAGCTCCACCAGGAGTACTCCACCTTGTCCGGGTACAGCGTCCGGTAGGTGTCCTTGAAGCCTGCCGCCAGCAGCGCTGTGAATTTGCTCCGTTCCTCGTCTGTGAACCCGGCACTGTTATGGTTGGTCTTCGGATTTTTCAGGTCGATGTCGTTATGCGCCACGTTCAGGTCTCCGCAGTAGACCACCGGCTTGGTCTTGTCCAATGCGCAGATGTAGTCCCGCAGTGCATCTTCCCAGACCATTCTGTAGTCCAGCCGCTCCAGCTCCTTCTTGGAGTTGGGGGTGTACACACAGAGAAAGTAGAAGTCCGAAAACTCCAACGTGATGGCACGGCCTTCGTGGTCATGCTCGTTGATGCCCAACCCATACCGCACCGACATGGGTTCTACTTTTGTAAACACTGCCGTACCGGAATAGCCCTTTTTCTCCGCACTGTACCAGTAGCAGTGGTAGCCCTCCGGTGCAAACTCGGCCTGCCCGGGCTGCATCTTGGTCTCCTGGATACAGAAAATATCCGCATCCGCATTGGCAAAAAAGTCCCCAAAGCCCTTGGTCAGACAGGCACGAAATCCGTTGACGTTCCATGAAATACACTTCATCGCTGCAAAATCCCTCACTATTGTATGATGGAGATAGTATACCAGATTTTTGCCGCTCTGTCAAGCGAGTGGTGAAAATTGTCCACCGGCGTACATACAAAAGCACTTGACTTTACAGCAGGTCTGTTGTATAATAATTGTGTTACAAATAACAACGTTTTCTGTAAGCAATTTGACTGTGTAAGGAGGAGCTGCCGATGCAAACCCCTGTGACTGCAGGATCCTATGTGATCGGGCGATCCTATGTGATCGGGTTAGACTACGGTACCCTGTCCGGACGGGCGATCCTGGTGCGGACAAGCGACGGTGCCGTGGTGGCCAGTGCTGTGGTGGAATATGCCGATGGTGTCATGGACGGACGCTTTCCCTATGCCAATTCGGGTAGCGGTACGCCGTTGCCGCCGGACTGGGCACTGCAAAATCCTGCCGATTATCTGACCGTGCTGACCGGTACCATTCCCAAGGTGCTGGCAGAAGCAGGTGTGGGACCGGAAGAAGTGGTGGGCATTGGCATCGATTTTACCGCTTCCTCGCCGCTACCGGTGACAAAGGACGGTACACCGCTGTGCTTTCTGCCGCAGTTCCAAGGGGATCCACACGCCTATGTAAAGCTGTGGAAGCACCATGGAGCTGCAAAGTATGCCGACCGGATCAATGCCGTGGCAGAAGCACGAGGGGAAAGTTGGTTGGAAGCAAGCGGTGGGAAGATCTCCAGCGAATGGCTGATCCCCAAGCTGTACCAGATCGCCGCCGAAGACAAAGCGGTGTACGACGCCATGGATCTGTTCGTGGAAGCCGGAGACTGGGTGGTATGGCAGCTCACCGGACGTGCGGTCACCAGTACCTGCATGGCTGGCTACAAATGCTGCTACACCGAAGACGGCTTTCCCACCGACGATTTTCTCACAGCCGTGGATCCCATGCTGGCAGAGGCCGGACAAAAATGGATCCGGGATGTACTGCCCATTGGAGCGTGTGCCGGTGGTCTGACTGCAGACTGGGCAGAGAAGCTCCACCTGTGGGAAGGCTGTCCGGTGGCTGTGGCTGGGATCGATGGTCACGCCGCTGTACCTGCTGCCGGGGTCACAGGTGTGGGACAGATGCTGTTGATCCTGGGCACGTCCTCCTGTCATATGCTGGTGGAAGACCGGTTCAAGCAGTTCTCCGGCATTTGCGGCAGAGCATGGGAAGGCATGATCCCCGGCTATTACGGCTACGAATCCGGGCAGTGCTGCGTAGGCGACCATTATGCCTGGCTGTGCGACCATTTCGTGCCGGCTGCCTACGAAAAAGAAGCGGCCGAAAAAGGCGTCTCCCTCCAACAGCTCCTGACCGAAAAGGCCGAAAAGCTGGCGCCGGGAGAGTCGGGACTGGTGGCATTGGATTGGTGGAACGGCAACCGCAGCATTCTCATGGATGATTCCTTGTCCGGACTACTTGTTGGTATGACCCTGCAGACCAGAGCCGAGGAGATCTATCGAGCCCTCATCGAAGCTACCGCCTACGGTACACGCCGGATCGTGGAAAACTTCCGGGAAAACGGGCTCCGGGTGAACGAGATCTTGGTCACAGGCGGTATCGCTGGCAAGAACCCCATGCTGATGCAGATCTATGCCGATATCCTCAACATGGAGCTAAAGGTCGTCTCCGGCAGCAGTGCATTGGGTGCGGCGATCTACGGAGCTTTGGCAGCCGGTGCCTATCCCCATATGGCAGAAGCCGTTGCCCATATGACCCAGCCGCCGCAGATCATCTATCGCCCGGATCCATCTCATACAGCCGTGTACGACAGGCTCTACCGGGAATACAAGCTGCTCCACGATACTTTTGCCGCAAACGAATGCATGAAGCGGCTGAAGGCGATCAAAGGGGAAGTTCGAAGTCAGAAATAAGAAGTCCGAAGCCAGAGCTTACTTCATTTCACATATAATTTATAAAACCATAAAAGCAAAGGAACGACTACCATGTTTAAGGATAAAAAAGTTGTGTTCTCCGGGGTACAGCCCAGTGGGTCGCTGACCATTGGAAACTACCTGGGTGCCATCAAAAACTTCAATGCCTTCTCAGACGAATACCACTGCCTGTACTGTGTGGTGAACGAACACGCCATCACCGTGCGGCAGAATCCGGCAGAGCTGCGGAAGCGCACCTATGAGACCCTGGCGCTGTATATGGCGTGCGGTCTGGATCCGGAAAAGAACACGCTGTTCGTACAGAGCCATGTGCCCGGTCACGCCGAGCTGGGCTGGATCCTGGACTGCTACACCATGTTCGGCGAGCTGTCCCGGATGACACAGTTCAAGGACAAGAGTGCCAAGAATGCGGACAACATCAACGCAGGGCTCTTCACCTATCCGGCGCTGATGGCAGCGGATATCCTGCTGTACCAGACGGAGCTGGTGCCCGTAGGCGTGGACCAGAAGCAGCACCTGGAGCTGGCAAGAGACATTGCCGAACGGTTCAACGGTGTGTACGGCGAGACCTTTGTGGTGCCGGAAGGGTATATTCCCACGGTGTCTGCCAAGATCATGTCCCTGGCCGATCCCACCAAAAAGATGTCCAAGTCCGATGAAAACGAAAACGCCGTGGTGCGGATCCTGGACCCCAAGGATACTATCATCAAAAAGTTCAAGAGAGCCGTCACCGACTCCGGCAGTGAGATCCGCCGTGGAGAAGGGAAGGACGGTGTGGAAAACCTCATGTCCATCTACGCTGCCTTCACCGGCAAGACCATGGACGAGATCGAAAGCGAATTCGACGGCGTAGGCTACGGCGATTTCAAGCTGGCTGTAGGCGAAGCCTGTGCCGATGCGCTATCGCCTGTACAGAGCGAATTCGATCGACTCATGAAGGACAAGGCCTATCTGGAGACCATCATGAAGAATGGTGCAGAGCAGGCTGCTTACATGGCATCCCGTACCATGTCCAAGGTGAGACGGAAGATCGGCTTCGTGGAGCTGCCTAGATAAAAAAGGAACGGCTTTGCAGGAATATCTTGACAAATAAGTCAGGTTCTGTTATAATCATATCGAAACCTGTAAGAATAGGTATCGATCGGTAGTTTGTAGCAGTTCTCTGTATGCATAACACAAAAAGACGGTTGTCGATATACGCACGCAATCCCCACAAGGTGTCGCTGTACCACAGTGATCCATTGACCGGGGGTGGGCGGGGTATATCTACTGTATTTGTGTATTCCCTGCCCCCTCCGAGTTCAAACGAAAGGAGGGCGATAGGATTACATGGATATATCTTTCTTCTTTGCAATTCTGACTGCACTGTCCCAGGAGTTATTATCGTATAACTTGGCAGAATGGTGCAGCATATTCTCAGTGGCGATCACCATTTGGGCATACAATAAGGATACAAAGAAAAAGTGAGCCGTCTGTCCCACAACAGATCAGGCTCACGTGCAAGGGCAGAGTTAGCCGCTCTCCCAAGCATTGTGTATCCTAGTCAATGTCGGCAACCGTAAGACGATACACCTTACAGGTTTCCTTAGCTCTATTATACATCATTTTTACGCCGGTGTCAAGGCTTTGCAGAGATTCTTTTTTGCAAAGAGAGGGCACCAAATCCCATTACGCTTTCAATATTATACATATGAAAAGAAAGAAGGAACTACGAATGAAAACCAAAGCTGTACGACTGTATGGAAAGCTGGACCTGCGTCTGGAAGAGTTTGAACTGCCTGCCATCAAAGACGATGAGATCTTAGCCTGTGTTATCTCCGACAGTATCTGTATGTCCTCCTACAAGGCCTCTTCTCAGGGCTCTGACCACAAGAGAGTGCCCAACGACGTGGCAGAAAACCCCGTCATTATCGGTCACGAATTCTGCGGTAAGATCGTAGAAGTGGGTGCCAAGTGGGCCGATCAGTTCAAGCCTGGTGACAAGTTCGTCATCCAGCCGGCTCTGAACTACAAGGGTTCTCTGGCTTCTCCCGGATACTCCTACAAGTACATCGGCGGCGACGCTACCTACGTGATCATTCCCCACGAAGTCATGGAGCTGGGCTGCCTGCTGCCGTACAACGGGGACGCATACTTCTATGGCTCCCTGACCGAACCCATGTCCTGCATCGTGGGTGGTTTCCACGCCAACTACCACACCACGCCCGGTTCCTACGTCCACAAGATGGAATGCAAGGAAAGAGGCAACATGGCGATCTTAGCCGGTGCTGGTCCTATGGGTCTGGGCTGTGCAGACTATGCCATCCACGGTGGCAACCCTCCGAAGCTGCTGGTGATCACCGATATCGATGACGCTCGTCTGGCAAGAGCTGCTACACTGACCACCGTAGAGGATGCTGCTGCCAACGGTGTAAAGCTGGTATACGTCAACACCAATGGCATCGAAAATCCCGTAGAATACATCCGTTCTCTGACCGACGGCGCCGGCTTTGACGACGTGTTCGTATATGCCCCTGTAAAGTCTGTTGTGGAAATGGGCGACGCTCTGCTGGGTCGTGACGGCTGCCTGAACTTCTTCGCCGGCCCCACCAACACCGAGTTCTCCGCTATGTTCAACTTCTACAATGTCCACTACGGCGCTACCCACATCGTTGGTACCAGCGGCGGCAACACCGAGGACATGAAGGAATCCATCAAGCTGATGACCGAAGGCAAGATCAATCCGGCTGGCATGATCACCCATGTAGGCGGTCTGGACTCCGTTGCCGAGACCACCAACAACCTGCCCCACATCAAGGGTGGTAAGAAGCTGGTATACACCCACATCAACCTGCCCATGACCGCTATCGAAGATTTCGGTAAGGCTGCGGAAGAAAACAAGGGCACTGAAATTGGCGACCTGTTTGCCGATCTGGACGTGATCTGCAAGGAAGCCGGCGGTCTGTGGTGCGCCAAGGCTGAGGAACGCATCCTGAAGCTGGCAAAGGATCTGTAAGATTCTTGGAGGATCTGTAATCTTTTGCGGTTCCCTGAGCCCTAAAAATCTATAAGATCCCGATCCCCTGTATGTGCGCGCGTACAGGGGATCTTGCTTTATTACAAATGTAAAATTAGACAAATCCTATTGACTTTTTTGCCCAAAACTTTTTTGCCCAAAAGGTGTATACTAAGACAAATACATTTCTGCTTTTAAGGAGCAAAACCACTATGCAAAAACGGATCTTTTTATGCCTGCTTGCCCTGTTGCTGACACTTTCAGCTACGTCTTGCGGCAACAGCGCAGACGAAACCAGCACCAAGGAAACGACAGCGAACGCCGACACCACGGTCGAGGAGACCGCAGCGGAGACTACCGCACTGGAAGGACTGGCAAAGGAAAGCTTTGACGGTCGTACCTACACCATTTTGGATGCCAACGACCACACGGATATGCACGTCAACATCCACGTCGGCGAGCTGAACGGGGACGCCATCAACGACGCCATCTACAACCGGGACCTGTCGGTGTCCGATAAGACCGGCGTTACCATTGTCTACGAGCAGACGGAGCCTGCATCTCCCGGCTGTACCCAGCTGCAGAACAACGTCATGGCCGGGGACGAATCCTACCAGATCGTGATCGGGCCCGTACTGGGTGACGGTATTGCCAAGCTGTCCACCAATGGCGTGCTGTACAACCTGAACGAAATGGAAGGTGCCGACTGGACAACACCCTGGTGGAGCGCACTGATGTATGACACCATGCAGCTCAAGGGCAAGTTCCTATACACCACCGGGGACATCGCTGCCTCCGTGTACCAGGCACCCTTCTGCGTGTTCTACAACGTAGATCTGGGCATCGATTACGGCCTGGACGTGTCCGACCTGTTTGCAGACGTGCGCAACGGGGACTGGACCTATGAGAAGCTCTTCACCATGACCGAAGGCATGAACCAGGATTTGGACGGCAACAACAAGTACGACGAAGAGGACTTTGCCGGGATCATGGTCCAGACCGGCTACGACTCCATGAATGCACTGATGACCTCCTGCGGCATCCATATGTCGGAAATCGACGACGAGGGCAATCTGGTGGTCAACCTGATGAACGAAAAGACCATCGGCACCATGGAAATGATGCACCACCTGTACGACCCCTGCTTCAAATATTCCAGCAACACCGCATCTACCCACTATATGTTCCCGGAAGGCAGAGGTCTGTTCCTGATCCACAAGGTGGAGACGGCTACAGCAGCGCTGCGGGAAATGGAGGACGACTTTGCCATCCTGCCCATGCCCAAGTACGATACAACCCAGGACACCTACTACAGTCTGGTCAGCGGCTGGGTGGACTGCTTCATCGCCATGCCCAAGAACCTGAGCGATCCGCACTTCAACGGCTACGTAACGGAAGCATTGGCAAGAGCCGCCTACGACACCGTCCGTCCGGCAGCCTTTGAGACCACGCTGAAGGGCAAGACCGCCAGAGACGCCGAAAGCGTTGCCATGCTGGACCTGATCTTCAATACCCTGTACTGTGACTTCAACTGCCTGCACAACTTCGGCAGCATCTGCACCAAGATGTCGGATTGGCTGGTATCCGGTGAGGGCTTTGCATCCGGCTATGCCTCTGTGGAATCGGCGATCCAGAGTGCCATCGAAAAGCTGACGGAAAGCTACAGCCAGGACTGAGCCGACTATAGGTCATTCCGAAGCGAATATAAAAATACCCCTGAAGGCTTCGTGCTCTCAGGGGTATCGTTTTGCTGCGGCTTATTTTTCTTCTGTATCTTCTGCAGGTGTTTCTGTCGGTGCTTCTGCAGAAGCTGCTGTGGTTTCCGTTGCTTCCGCCGTTGCTGCAGGTTCCGTCTGATCCGGCGTTCTGTTATCGACGATCAGCGTGATCTCCACCGGATCTTTGGACGGAATGGGGTCGTGGATATGTTCCTGTGCGTAGCTTTTGGCGTAGTGTTCGAACACCAGGGTGGCAACCAGACCGGCAAGGGTCCAGAGCAAATGCAGGATGGAGGCGAAGATGTTCCAGTGCCCCGTGAATTCCAGCACATACCCAATGATCACACCCACGAGCCAAACAAAGAAGAGGATGGTGTGCTGCTTGAAATACCGATTGGAAAACGCAGTTTCGTAGTGGTCAAAGGCCTTTCGCTCCTCCGGCGTCATATCCTTCTTCTTGATCCAATCTTTTCTCTTGCTCATACGGTATATCCCTCACTTTCGGCTGTATTTTTTCTATGGCAAAATTTCATCGGATAAAATTGGTGCGCAATGCAGTCTCGTTTTCCGGCGGCTCGATACCGACCTTTTTGCCGGCCTCAATGCACTTCAGCAGCCACGCCATGTTCCGGCCAAGGTTCCGCATGGTCTGCAGTCCTTCTTCGTCCAGCGCCACCTGCTCCGCTTGGGAACCGTGTACCATGTTCCAATAGGTGGAGGTCACCAGAGGCATCTGGTTGATGGAGAAATAGTTTTCGATGTCGTGCAGGGCCGTTGTGGTGCCGCCTCGTCTGGCAGAGACCACCGCTGCCGCCGGCTTGTGCCGAAATGCACTGGACTGGGAGAAGAACAACCGGTCCATCAGGGAAAAGAGAGAACCGTTGGCGCTGGCATAGTATACGGGAGAACCAAATACGAATCCATCGGCTTCCCGGGCTTCGGCGGCGATCTGGTTCACCAGCGCATCTCCAGGCTCCGTATCGAACACACATTTTCCGGCAGCCCGACATCCGCCACAGCCGATACAGCCACGGATGGCCGCTTTTCCGATGGAGATGAGCTTGGTCTCGATCCCCTGCTCACCGAGAACTTTTGCCACTGCAGACAGTGCGGTATAGGTACAACCCGTTTCGTGGGGGCTTCCATTGATCAATAAAACTTTCATAACAAAGGCTCCTTTCTCTATCACGGTCAGAAAATGCGAAGGCATCGTGAACACCCTATCTGGTGCATCTATATTATACCATATTTTCCCACGGTTTACAACCAGTTTGGGCGATTTTTAAGATGAGATACATATGAGAAAACCCACAAAATATGGTGAGAAAATCGCTGACCATCGTGCATCTCGCCATTGACGAAACGCCGATTTTGTGGTATACTTACAGCAAACTATGTCACTTTTTGGAAAGGACTTCTATCTATGGTTTTCACTTTGATCCTTCTATTCATGATCGGCATCTATACCTGCCAATCGCTGGCGTGCAGTCGATTCGGGAAGCACTATCCCGGTGACCCATCTCGCACTTCTCCGGTGTTCTCCGTGCTATACGGCGGTGTATGTACCGTGTTCACGCTGGTCTTCACTGCGGTGACCGGCGGCTTTCCTCTGGCTCTGTCGCTGCCCACGATCCTGTTCGGGCTGGCCAACGGTATCGTGCTGACGACGTACAACCAATTCTTGCTCAAATCCTCGTCCATGGGTCCCTACTCGCTGGTCATGATCTTCATGCTGTCCGGGGGCTTGCTGATCCCGGTGCTCTGGTCGGTGCTGGCCGAGGGCAACACGCTGAACATCCTCCAGTGGATCGCCATCGTGCTGATGCTGGCTTCCTTCCTGATCCTGAATAAGCCCCAGAAAGGCGAAAAGGCCACCGTGCGCTTTATCCTGTCCTGCACCATTCTGGGTGTCGCCAACGGTGTGTACGGCATCCTGATGAATACCCAGCAGGCCATGACGAACAACACCGAAAACGCCGGTATGATCGTGTTCACCTTTGGCACCGGTGCTGTGCTGTCCTTCCTGATGCTGCTGCTGCCCAAGAAGGGTGAAGCCTTCGCACCGGGCAAATCGGTGAAGGAAGCCTTCCGTCTCAATAAGACCTGCCTGGCGTGGGGACTGGCTTCGGCGCTGTCTGCATCGGTGGCGGTGAACATCCTCATGTGGATCCTGTCCAAGGTGAACGTTGCCGTGGTGTATGCCATGACCAACGGCGGCGTGCTGCTGGTATCGGTGCTGATCTCGCTGTTCTTCCTGGGAGAAAAATGCACCAAGCTCAAGGCAGTGGGCATTGCATTGGCAACGGCATCCATCGTGCTGCTGAGTATCTAAGGAGTAAACTTCATGCAAACAAACAAAACCAATCTCCGTGGCATCGTATTTCTGGTGGTCACGGCTGTGGTGTGGGGCTTCGCTTTTGTGGCGCAGACCACCGGCTCCGACCACGTGGGTACCTTCTTATTCAATGGGATCCGGTTCCTGTTGGGTGCGGCGTCGCTCTTTCCGGTGATCGCTCTGTTTGAAAAAGGCGCCGACGACCCCCAGCGGACCAAGATCACCTTGGTGGCCGGTGCGGTGTGTGGCGTGTTGCTCTTTGCTGCTTCGACCCTGCAGCAGTACGGCATCGAGCTGTACAACAGGGCAGGGTACCCGGATAGCTCCGGTCGTGCCGGGTTTCTGACCGCACTGTACATGGTCATCGTTCCCCTGATCGGCCTGTTGCAAAAGAAGCGTCCTAGCCTGACCACCTGGGGTGGCGTGGCATTGGCGGCGGTGGGACTGTTCTTTGTGTCCGTGTCGGAAAGCTTTACGGTGTCGGCAGAGGATCTGGTGGTGATCGCCTGTGCGGTGCTGTTTGCGCTGCATATCATCGTCATCGACCAGTTTGGTGACCGGATCTATTCGCTGCACTTTGCGCAAATGCAGTTCGCCGTCTGTGGTGTGCTGAGCTTTGCCGGCTGGGGCATCACCATTGGTTCCGGCGTGGCGACCATGGAAACCCTTGCCGACCTGCAGGCCGCACTGCTGCCCATTCTGTACGGCGGTTTTATGTCCGTAGGCGTGGCGTACACCTGCCAGATTCTGGGGCAAAAGAATGCGGAGCCTGCCTTTGCATCGGTGATCCTGTCCATGGAATCCATGTTTTCCGTCATCGGCGGCGCACTGATCCTTCACGAACGCATGACGGCCCGTGGCTACCTGGGCTGTGCGCTGATCTTTGCCGGTGTGCTGCTGACCCAGGTGAAGCTGCCGAAGCCGGGCAAAAAGAAATCCGAATGAGCCAAGCGACACCGAAATCATTTTTGCTGATTTTACCAAGAAACCTATTGCAATTTTTGAAAAAATATGGTATACTGCTGGTGAACGCAACAAAGGAGGCTATCGAATATGGAACATAAGATATTAGCTCGCTATCCCCTGGGCAATCCCCATCGGGTTTGGCGGCAGGACAATTTCGTCCTTTCCACCTTTTCTGCCAAAGGGGAAAATATGCGTGACGTGTTGGAAAACTGCGCCGACGCCGGATTCAATCTGCTGGAAATGGGCTGGGCTACCCACGAACAGGCCGAGGAAGCATTGCAGCTTTGCGAAGAACTGAATATCGACCTGCTGTACCAGGATTTCTCCGTGTTCGGCGGTATGCAGGGACATCACCTGGACAGAGGCCCGTGGGACAATGCCAAGGCCGTGGTGGACCATGTGCGTGGCTACAAATCCTGTGTGGGCTACTACATCTGGGACGAGCCGTACCAGCATGAACAATTGGTCGAGGCACGCCGGGTGGTGGATCTGTTCCAGAAGGAAGACCCGGCACGCTGTCCCTTTACCGTGGCGATCCCCAGCTACAACGACAAATTCAACTGGCAGAACGGTCTGTTCGGCGCATATTTGTACGATTACGTGACCATCATCGATCCGCCGGTGCTGTCGCTGGACTATTATCCCATCGGTCTGTCCGGGTACAACGACGACGTGCAGCTGGATACGTCCCTCATGTGGTGCGACTTAGGGCTCATGCGGCAGCTTTGCGCACGACACGACCTGCCCCTGTGGTTCTATTACCAGGCCGTGAACCTGCATAAGTATGCCCATTTTGAATTCCCCATGGTGCGGATGATGATGTACGCCGCCGTGCTGTATGGTGCAAAGGCACTGCAGCAGTACACCGCTGTGGATTCTGTCATCGACGAAGCCGGGCAGAAGAGCATCTTCTTCGAGGAGACCAAGGCGATCCACGGCGAATTCCGGAAGCTGGGCAATACGCTGATGGCACTGGAATCGAAGCACGTGTTCCATTCGGCCGACCTGCTGCCGGGTTCTCCGTACATGACCGGGCTGGCAGACGACATCATCGACAGCGCATGGCTGGCAGAAGCTTTGCCGAAGCGTGTGTCTGTTGGGGAATTGGAGGACGCATATGGCAACACCTACCTGGTGATCCTGAACCGGGACTTCACCACGGACAAGACCATCACGCTGCCCCTGAAGAAGACCAGCCGCCTGTACGAGGTGAGCCGGGTCACCGGGCGGCAGAGCGTACTTTCCGACGCAGCAGACCAGATCGAGGTCACGCTGGCCATGGGGGATGCCATCGTACTGCGGATCCAGGATGCCACGGAGGATGCATACACGGTGGAATACCGGATCGATAAGGATAAGAAAAATTAAGTAAAACAAAAAAACAGCACAGCGTTCGATTTTTCGTTCCCTGTGCTGTTTTATTTTTACTTAGAAATCGTTATGCATAAAACCCAAACAATACCATGGCGACCAGCGCACGAGTGGCGTTATCCTTAGGCAGGATGTTGCCGTCTGCGTTCTCGATCAGGTTCATGCCGCACGCCCACTGCATTGCAGGAATGGCGTATTCGGCGATGTCCGCAAAATCTTCGTAGGAGAGAATATTGGTATCCTCACCAATGCTCAGGTCGTAGCCTAAGAAGCTTGTGTACCGGTAGAAGATCGTCACAAGCTGTTCACGGGTAAGTTCTTCTTCCGGTGCAAATTCGGTTTCGGTGATGCCGTTGATCAGGCCAATGGACTTTGCCCATACGACGGCATTGTAGTACCATGCGTCATTTGCTACATCTGTAAAGGGATTTGCTTCATCCATGACGGGAGAACCGGCGGCACGATAGAGTACCGTTACCAGCATGGCTCTGGTCAGACCTTCGTTGGGTGCAAAGGTGTTTTCGGACATGCCGTTCATGTAGCCGTTTTCATAGGCAAACTTTACAGCTTCGTAGAATGTATCGGTTTCGGCTACGTCGGAGAAGGGGTTGTTCCACGGCTCTGCGACAGGCTCGGTTTCGGAAGGTTCCGTTACTTCCGGTTCGGTTTCAACAGGCTCCTCCTTCTTCTTGTTGGCAGCTACGATCTTGTCGATCATTTCCCATTGTTGCCACGTGGGCAGAAACGCACTGGATTGGACTGCGCCACATTCGCACTTGCCGTCTTCGCCAAAATTGTGATTAGAAACTGTGTCTCCGCAATAATCACATTTGTGGTCATAGTTCGTGCCTTCCACATGTGTTCCGAAGTCCTTACCACAGCCGTAGTCACACTTGTGATCCTTGTCGGCATCTGCACAGATTCCTATTGCTTCCTTACATCCGTAATCGCAAATATGATTCAAATCTGCGTCCACATGCGTTCCGAAGTTCTTACCGCAACCATAGTCGCACTTGTGGTCTTTATCTGCATCTGCACAGATTCCTATTGTTTCCTTACATCCGTAATCGCAAATATGATTCAAATCTGCGTCCTCATGCGTTCCAACGGTCTTACCGCAGCCATTTTCACAATTATGATCCTTATCGATATCAGCATGATCAGCATTGATAGTAATTTCATGAAATTTAAAACTGCCGCCATGATCTGTTCTATTGTCCCAGTGCACAGATACATCTATTAGTCCCAAACCAGCATCAAGCTTGTAACGTCCATCTTCGTCTGGTGTCAACACAGGATATGTTCCGCTTGCTCGATGATAGTAGTATACATTAACTAAATGCTCTGCTGGAATATCTACTGTGAAATATGTATCTCCGCAATATGTCTTTCCATCCTCTATTCCATGCAAATTTTGATGAGTATAATATACATAGTCGGTCATCGATGTCTTCTCATTAAACCATTTCATAAGCGTCATCAGCTTTTCTACTCCGGTAATCTGTTCCTGTTCTTCCGGATTTAATGCTTCCAGTGCATCGTAAGCATCCTGAGCAGCTTCATAAGCAGCGTTTACCGTTGCTTCATCCGCATCTTCCAGTTCTTCCACGATAGGCAGAGCA
>CAZLED010000009.1:0-45909 GCA_964558485.1 uncultured Ruminococcus sp.
TCACCTTTGCCTGGTGCCACGATGCGATCCCCACCGCCCCTGTGTACTTCCTGCCGTCCATCACCACCAACGCTGCCATCGAGGGCCATGAGCTGGCGGAGCTGCTCAGTCGGGTACACGACGATGGTGCGACTCTGTATGTGTCCATCAACGATGCGCTTATGTCTCCCTTTGCCCAGTTCACCGGTGTCAAGGTCAAGACCAGATGTCGCCGGACCCAGAGCGATTCGGTACGCCTGGCCGATGGTACGGACTTCAGTATGTGGTCTCCTGTGCGGATGCAGATGGAGGCGACCACGGCAGAGGTGCTGGCAACCGACCAGGAAGGCCGCCCTGTGTTCACCAAGAATGCATACGGCAAGGGTACCGTGTACTTCTGCGCCTATCCCATCGAGCTCAAGGCCAGCTGCGATGCCTGCGTGATCAGTGGACCCACTGCCATTCCGTACTACAAGTTCTACGAAGCTATGGCACTCCAGAATCCTGCCAAGCAGTTCACCATGGTGGGCGACGACACACCCTTTGTGGGCATGACCGAGCATCCGACCGACGACGGTGTGGTGCTGGTGCTGGTCAACTACACACCGGAGGAACGCACCGTGACCATTCCGGCAGCCGGCTGGGACCGTGTGACCCTGTACACCGATGGGTCTGTGACCGCCGGGGACGGAGACGACGTAGTGGTGACGATCCGTGGCAACGACGGTATCGTGCTGATGATGCAAAAATAAATCGTGCATATGTACGCCCGGAAGACCGGCAGCCTGGTCTTTTCGGGTGTATTTTTTTGCGACTCTTGGCAAGTTTGTACATGAAGAAAGTTTGTGTCGAAATCCGCAAAATTTCGTCATATTTTTTATAGGTTGCTCTTGACAAATGGCCGCTGTTGCTTTATCATGATAGTAGATGAATTTGTCCCGATGGAGGAACTATGACACTTGATACATTGGCTGTCGGCAAGTCGGCAGTGATCACGGCGGTGGGCGGCGAAGGCTCACTGCGGCAGCATTTTTTGGATATGGGCGTGCTTCCCGGTGCAGAGGTCACGCTGGTGCAATATGCCCCCATGGGTGACCCGATGGAGCTGCGGATCCACGGCTACGAGCTGACCCTGCGTCTGGCCGATGCGGAGCAGATCACCATTGTGCCCCTGGAAGAAAACGCATCGAAGACGCTGCAGACGGAAACGGTCGTCTGGGGCAAGGAGCGGAACCGGGTCCATCCGGGGCTTGGCGAAAGCGGCAAATACCATGTGAAGGCAGACGAAAATCCACTGCCGGAGGGAACTGAGCTGACCTTTGCACTGGCAGGCAACCAGAACTGCGGCAAGACCACACTGTTCAACCAGCTCACCGGCGCAAACCAGCACGTTGGCAACTTCCCTGGTGTGACGGTGGATCAGAAGAGCGGCCCCATTTTAGGGCATACAGATACCAAGGTCACGGACCTACCGGGCATCTATTCGCTGTCTCCCTATTCCAGTGAGGAGATCGTGTCCCGTGATTTTATATTGAATACCCATCCATATGGGATCATCAACATCGTGGACGCCACCAATATCGAACGGAACCTGTATCTGACCATGCAGCTGTTGGAGCTGGACATTCCCATGGTGCTGGCGCTGAACATGATGGACGAAATGCGTGGCAACGGCGGTACCGTGGACATCAACGCCATGGAGGAGCTGCTGGGGATCCCGGTGGTGCCCGTGTCTGCAGCGAAAAACGAAGGCGTGGCAGAGCTGGTGGAGCACGCACTGCACGTGGCAAAGTACCAGGAAAAGCCCGGTCGGAAGGATTTCTGTGACAAGGACAGCCCGGTACACCGCTGTCTCCACGGTATCATGCACCTGATCGAGGACCACGCAGCCGAAGCCGGGATCCCCGTGCGGTTCGCAGCCTCCAAGCTGGCAGAGGGAGACGAACTTGTGGCAAAGGCACTGGGGCTGAGCGAAAACGAGCAGGAGATGGTGGAGCACATTCTGGTGCAGATGGAAGAGGAAAGCGGCATGGACCGGGCAGCTGCCATTGCGGATATGCGGTTCTCCTTCATCACCGGGCTATGTAAGCGAACGGTGGTCAAGCCGGTGGAGAGTAAGGAGCATCTCCGTAGCCGGAAGATCGACCGTTTCCTGACCGGCAAATACACCGCCATCCCGGCCTTTATCGGGATCATGGCACTGGTGTTCTGGCTGACCTTCAACGTGATCGGTGCCTTCTTTCAGGGACTGCTGGAAATGGGGATCGACTGGTTGACCGGTGCGGTGGATGGACTATTGACCGGTGCCGGAGTCAGTCCGGTGCTGCAATCGCTGGTGATCGACGGGATCTTCGGCGGCGTAGGCTCTGTGCTGTCCTTTATCCCCATCATCGTGGTGCTGTTCTTCTTCCTGTCCCTGCTGGAAGACAGCGGCTACATGGCAAGAGTGGCCTTTGTCATGGACAAGCTGCTGCGGAAGATCGGCCTGTCCGGGCGCAGTATCGTTCCCATGCTGATCGGCTTTGGCTGTACCGTACCCGGTGTCATGGCAAGCCGTACCCTGCCGTCGGAGCGAGACCGGAAAATGACCATCCTGCTGACCCCCTTCATGAGCTGTACCGCCAAGCTGCCCATCTACGGCTTCTTCGCCGATGCTTTCTTCCCCAAGACAAGCGGCCTGGTCATGGTGGGACTGTACTTCTTTGGGATCCTTGTGGGCATCCTCATGGCGCTTGTTTCGAAGAATACCCTGTTCCGGGGAGAAGCGGTGCCCTTTGTGATGGAACTGCCCAACTACCGGATGCCGGGTGCCAAAAACGTGGCGCATCTGCTGTGGGACAAGGCCAAGGACTTTTTGCAGCGTGCCTTTACCGTGATCTTTGTGGCGTCCATGGTGGTGTGGTTCCTGCAGAGCTTTGACTTTGGCCTGCACATCGTGGCCGATTCGGCAGACAGCATCCTGGCTGTTGTGGCTGGATGTATCGCACCGATCTTTGCTCCTGTAGGCTTTGGGGACTGGCGCATCGTCACCTCTCTCATCGCCGGGTTCATGGCAAAGGAAAGCGTGGTCTCCACCCTGACCGTGCTGATAGGCGGCAGTATTGAAACGATCCTGACACCCTTGTCTGCCGCCGCACTGCTGGTGTTCTGCCTGCTGTATACGCCCTGTGTCGCTGCTGTAGCTGCCATCAAACGAGAGCTGGGTGGACGCTGGGCAGTCGGCGTCGTGATCGGGCAATGTCTCATCGCCTGGGTTTGCGCATTGCTGGTCTACCTGCTGGGAGCACTGCTATGATCGGCAACATCGTACTGCTATCCTTGATCGGCGTCTGCACCGGTCTGGCCGTGGGGCATATGTGGAAGAACCGCAAAAAGCCCCACTGTGGCGGTGACTGTACCCATTGCCTGGGCTGTGATCACGCCCAAAAATAAGCAAACAAAAAACATCCCTTTTGCACGGAAATCATGTGCAATGGGGATGTTTTCTTGTGTCCTTACTTTTTCAGAGAAGCGGCAATGTCCCGGAGGAGCTGCAGTTCTTCTTCCCGTTCTGCACGGATCTTTGCTTCAGCTTCGGCGGCAGCGGCAGCTTCTGCATCGGCCTTTTCCTTGGCAGCGGCTTCTTCTTCGGCCTTCTTAGCGGCAGCTTCGGCGGTGGACTTTTCGTGCATCTTGTCCTTGAAGCGCATCATGATCCGCAGTACCAGGAAGATGGCGAAGGCAGTGATCAGAAAATCGATGATGGTTTGGATGAAATCGCCGTACTGGATGGCGGTCTCGGCGGTCTGCTCCACCCCGTCCACGATCACGGCATCCTTCAACACCAGCTTCCAGTCGCTGAGGTTCAGACCACCCACCAGCAAGCTGATCAGAGGAGATACGATGTAGTTCACCAGCCCTGAGGAGATCTTGGAGAACGCACCACCGACAACCACACCGACTGCCATGTCGATGACGTTGCCGCGAGAAATGAATGTTTTGAAATCAGCCCAGAATTTTCCCATGTCAAAATCCTTTCGTATGTATGAAAAAAGTATGTCATTGCAGGGTAGATTATACCACATTCCGGCCGCATTTGCAAGGGGTTGACGAGAATTTCTGCCATTCACCGAAAGATTTTCCGCAGCCAATTTGCCATATCTGGAAAAGACCCAATCCAACGGACCGGGTCTATGTTCCTACACGTATTTCTTCTGCGTATCATCCATGCGATTGCGGTCAACGAAGTTGTCGGTCAACGTAGTTGGCTACCGATCTGCGCCGCAATGCAAACCAGCTTGCCGTCCCCATCTCGTTCGATGGCGTAGGTGGTGCTGGCACGGATCTCTGCCGGGCAGTTGTCCAGCTGGTACACCCGGCGCATTCCCTCGAAGATGGGGCAGTAGCCGTCCCCAAAGCCTTCTGCTTCCGTCAGGATATACCGGGCAGAGACTTCGGTTTCCTTGTCCATATAGAAATGCTCCACCGCCACGATGCCCACGCCGGGTGCAAAGTCGTAGGTCATCTTGCCACCACGATAACCCATGCCACCGTGCAGTCCTGTGGCTTGCAGATGGATCCGGCGTACGGTTTCGTAGGTGTGTCCGCTTACCGTGATCGAGGGGAGCTCCTCCACGGACAGGTCGGTGTGGATACCATCAAAATCAAAGGAATCCGTGTAGCCGTCCACCCATTTCTCGTCCCAGAGCCGTCCTGCCATGTCGGAGAGAATGTCCCAGAGCCAGGTGAACAACATGGGTGCGTAGACCAGCGGCGTGTCCTTCCACTCAAAGTGATACGGATGATCGGTGAGCTTCCAGCTATCATCGACTTCCGTCAAATAGAACGGCGAGAAGAAGTTCCAGTGTCCCTTCCATGTGCAGTTCGGATCGACCTCAGGATCGGTGGTGTAGATCTCTTCCATAATGCGCTGTGCCAGTTCGGTGGATACCTTTTCGTAGGGTGTCACAGCAAGTGTGGCAGCGTGAGAGAGTACCGGACGCATATCCTCGGCCAGCCATTCCTTTTCTCCTTTTGACGCCACGTACCCTTCCCGTACACGAAGCATCTGTCCCTGCCAGGTGTCGGCATATCCGGTGCGTTCGGCCAGGATGGCATTGGACAGCACCGCTTTTTGGTCGTCCGCATAGGTGACTGCATATTCGTCGTACATTTCCAGATACGGATCAAAACCGGTTAGCACATATTTCCAGCGGTTGCCCGTGACCAGCGGAAACAGTCCTTCCCCCATGACGGTATATGCACACAGCGCCAGTGCGATACCGTTTGTCGTATCGTCCGGGCTTTCGTACCGTACAAGCCCCACGCCGTCCTTCCAGTAGCCGACCACCGGCAGTCCCCATTTGTCGCCGGTCACCGTCCACTTTTGGCAATCGTGGAACACACCTGCCGGGGTCTCCACGGTGCAGTGGTCGCATTCGTAGGTCATGGTCACCCTTCCGCTGTCCGATATGCGGCTTTCGCCCATCCGCATGGAACCATCGGGAAATTGGTTGTCGCACCGGCTCAGGTAGTACATGGGATGGGTAAGCTCCGGTACGGTCAGGCTGCCACGATTGAAGCCGGGCTGCATATCGAACAGCAGCTTGCCATCCATATAGCGGTACTGCTCGCCGGTGGTCCAGAAACTCCATTTGCCGTAGTTCTTTTGCCGCAGGGCAACACACTGTAGGGCAGAGAGGGCATTGGCGTAATATACATCCGAAGGCTGGAGGATCTCCAGTACCTTGTGGTAGCATTCCTTCTCATCGTCAAACAGTCCCTCGTCCGCAGAGTAGCATCCCAGCCAGAACCAAGTGTAGCCAAGAGCCTGCACATACCCGGCCGCCGCAAGTTCGGGGATCTGCGTGTGCCGCATGAAGTTCAGCCGCTCCTTGCCGCTGTATTTGTCGTTGTCGTGGGAGACGAGAAACTGCATCACGTCCTCGTTGTGGCATTTGGTCAGGCACTCCCGGATCCGGGCGATGTGCTTGTCCCGGTCTACGATCTCCCCATCCGTCAGCCACCACAGACCCATTTTCAGCACATCTGCCAGCGCAGAATTTTTCTCCGCTTCGTAGTCCTCCTCCGGGATCTGTTCGATGTCGTGCAGCACACTGTGGTATGCCTCCGCAAAGCCGGGCTTGTATTCCTTGTAGCCCCACTGCCGCAGCGCTTCTACCTTTTCCATCACTGCCTGTACAAACTTTTCCATAGCCTTGTCGTCCTTTCTGTATGTGGTACGCAGGAGCTCTCGTCCCTGGTACAGCCGATATTTCACCGTCCACTGTGGGATCGATAGCCGCAGTGCGATCTCCGAGACAGATAGTCCTTCGAAATAGTGCAGTTCCAAAATGGTGCGGATCTTTTCGCTCATCCGATCCAGTGCTTCCCGTAGGCTATCGCTGACCGCTTCCTCGGCTTGCTGCTGTTGCCAATGCCAGTAGTCCTGCCGTTCTGCCAAAGCGAGGAGCGTATCGCTGTCTTCTGCTGTGATCTCCGGGCAGCGCTTAGCCATATTTTTGGCGTGATTGGTGGCAATGCGACAGATCCAGGGGCCGAATCGTTCCGGCTGCCGTAGGGTCGATAGCTTTGTCCATCCGGCCACAAAGGCATCCTGTGCCGCATCTTCTGCCAGCGATTGTCTGTGGAGCACACGCCATGCACAGTGCAGCACCAGCTTCTGGTACCGCCGCACCAGCGTACTGTAGGCCTCCGGTTTGTCCAGCAGCGTCAGAGAGACCAGCGCACCGTCGGGCAGATCCGCATAATTTTCCGCCATAGGCTCACCTCCAAGTCGTTGTGATTTTTTCGCTTCATGAGAATAGACAACCGAGCAGGGAAAAAGGTTGGGGACAGGGCAAAAAAAGTTTGTGGAAAAAGGAGAAATTTTGCGTTTTCACTTGATTATAGCACAAAAATGCGGTATACTCAATAGGATGCAGAAAATCCGTGGGAGAAAAGCAGAGACGCTTTCCCATGGAGCACTGTGAAAAAATGATAACGATAGAATATTTTACAATAAGGAGAAAAGAATATGAAGCTGCATATAGCCGTCATTGGCTGTGGGGATTTTGCCCAGAGCTTTGTACCACTGTTCCAGGCCCACCCCAATGTGGAATCGGTGTGCGTCTGTGACACGATCCCGGAGCGGGCAGAGAACTATGCGAAAAAGTTTGGTGTATCCGTGTGTCCGTCCTTCGAGGAGGCACTGGCCGATCCCACCATCGATACCGTTGCCATCTTCACCCAGCGGCACCTCCACGGCCCCATGGTGGTAAAAGCCCTGTATGCCGGCAAGCACGTGTACTCGGCAGTCCCCATGGCGACCACACCGGCGGAATGCGGTGCGATCATCGAAGCGGTGAAGGCCACCGGAAAGGTGTACATGATGGGCGAGACCTGCATCTATTACCCCTGCTCCATGTACTGCCGACAGGCCTACGACCGTGGGGAATTCGGCAAGTTCGTCTACGGCGAGAGCCAATACTTCCACGACCTGTCCCACTTCCCGAAAAACTTCACCGACGACCGACCCAATTCCGCACTGCCGCCGTTCTTCTATCCCACCCATTCTACGGCCATGCTGCTGTATGCCACCCATGAACACGCTGTAAAGGTGTCGGCGGTGGGGTACAAGGATACCGAAGAAAACACACCCTATGCCGTTGGGGAAAATCCCTGGGACAACACGTTCTCCAACGAATTCTCCCTGATGCAGCTGTCCGGCGGTGGTGTGGCACGAGTCAGCGAAGGCAGACGGATCGGCTATAAGGCACCGTCTTCGTATATCTCCGGCTTCTACGGCACCAAGGGCTCGTACCAGTTCAGCAATGCCCAGCACATCGTCACCAGTCTCAGACCCGGCGGCGTGGACCTGACCGACGTCAGCGATACGGTGAATCCGGTGGATATGACGGCACACCGGGACGAGGCGGACTTCAAGGAAAAGGTCGCCAACCACACCTGGCAGTGGAACAGCTTTGCGCCTATCCAGGCCGAAGAGGTGGCAAGACTGCCTCAGTCCTACAAGGATATGCCGACCGTCAACGGACATATGGCGTCCCACCAGCTGCTGATCGACGATTTCTGCACGGCTGCAGCGGAGAACAAGCTGCCGAAGGTACACGCATGGTTGGCTGCCCGGTTCACCATTCCGGGACTGATCGCCCACGAATCGGCTATGCAGGGTGGGGTACTGTTGGACATCCCAGACTATGGCGAGCCGGACGAGGCATTTTTGCGCAAAATGGAGGAACAAGCATGAACGGTGGAGTTGGATATATCATTGCACAAATATTCGGCGTATTGGCGGTAGCGGTGTCCTGCGTGATCTTCCTGGGCCGCAAGAGACAGCATATCCTCATTGCCAAATTCACGGCAGACGTGCTGTGGTTCGTACATTATTTTCTCATCGGCGCCTACTCTGGTGCAGCGCTGAACGTGCTGGCCATCGGACGGGAAAGTGTGTTCTATAACAAGGGAAAGAAGTGGGCATCGAATATCCTGTGGCTGTGGCTGTTCCTGGCTTTGACCATCGGCTCCTGCCTGCTCACCTGGGAAGGTCCCATCAGTCTCTTACCCATGCTGGGTTCCTGCTCGGCGGTGGTCAGCTTCTGGTGTACCAAGCCCATCCACATCCGGCTCATGGCGATCCCGGCACAGGTGCTGTGGCTGATCTACGGCACGGTGCACTTCAGTCTGCCCAGCTTCATCTGCAACACCTTTGCCCTGGTCACCATCGCCATCGGTCTGTACCAGGACGTGAAGGAAATGAAAAAGAATAAAGAAGAAAAATGAATCGGAAAAAAAGAATATCGCAGCTTTGCTACGGTATTCTTTTTTTATAAAAAATCGAAACGATGCACCATCCCAAACCGGCTATGTACAAACCACAATTTCGAACTCAAATTTAAAATGCGAAGCATTTTATTCCACAATTTTTCATTCTTCATTCTTCACTAACAAAAAAGGGTGCGACCACAAATGCAGTCTGCACCCTTTTTTATAAGAAAGTATTTTGAGATCCGCAAATCAGTATGCGATACCCTGTGCCAGCATAGCGTCAGCAACCTTCAGGAAACCAGCGATGTTCGCACCGGCAACCAGGTCACCTTCCATGCCATATTCCTTGGCAGCAGCAACGGAGCTGTCGTAGATGTTCTTCATGATGTCCTTCAGCTTGGCATCTACTTCTTCAGCAGACCAGCTGTACCGCATGGAGTTCTGGCTCATTTCCAGACCGGATACGGCAACACCACCGGCGTTTACAGCCTTGGAAGGAGCAACTACCACGCCGCTCTGCTTCAGGTAAGCAACAGCTTCGTTGGTGGTGGGCATATTGGCAACTTCTACGTAGTACTTCAGACCGTTGGCGACCATCAGCTTCGCGTCTTCCAGACCCACTTCGTTCTGGGTAGCGCAGGGCATCATGATGTCCACCTTTTCGCCCCAGGGCTTCTTACCGGCAAAGAACGGAACGCCGAACTTGTCTGCGTAGTCCTGTACACGGTTCCGGCAGGAAGCACGCATTTCCAGCATATAAGCGATCTTTTCAGGAGTGCTTACGCCGTCCTTGTCGTAGATGTAGCCGTCGGGACCGGAGATGGTAACGACCTTACCACCCAGCTCGGTGATCTTCTGTACGGTACCCCAAGCCACGTTGCCGAAGCCGGATACAGCAAAGGTCTTGCCCTTGACATCTTCACCAAAGGAAGCCAGCATATTCTGTACATAGTATACAGCACCGAAACCGGTAGCTTCGGGACGGATACGAGAACCGCCGTAGGAGAAGCCCTTACCGGTCAGCACGCCGGTGAATTCGTTGCGCAGTCTCTTGTACTGGCCGAACAGGTAACCAACTTCACGAGCACCAACACCGATATCCCCAGCCGGAACGTCGGTATCTGCACCGATGTGCTTAGCCAGCTCGGTCATGAAGCTCTGGCAGAAACGCATCACTTCGCCGTCGCTCTTGCCAGCAGGATCGAAGTCGGAACCACCTTTACCGCCACCCATGGGCAGCCCGGTCAGAGAGTTCTTGAAGGTCTGTTCGAAGCCCAGGAACTTCATGATGGAAGCGTTTACGGAAGGATGGAACCGCAGACCTCCCTTGTAAGGACCGATCGCAGAGTTGAACTGTACACGATAGCCACGGTTGACCTGTACTTCGCCGTTGTCGTCTACCCAAGCCACACGGAAGGAGATCTGTCTTTCCGGCTCAACCATTCTTTCAAAGATACCAGCCTTTACCAGGTCGGGACGCTTTTCCACAACGGGTTCCAGAGATTCGAAAACTTCTTCAACGGTCTGCAGGAATTCGGGTTCGCCGGGATTTCTCTTGCAGGTCTTTTCGTACACACTGATGAGATAAGGATTCTTAAGTGCCATAGTGGCCTCCTGATCGTCGGAAAATTTTCACCCACGGCTTTCATGGATGATTACGGTATAATTATACACCGTATCTCGCCATTTTGCAAGGTTTTTCCGGCAAAAATCCATGGTGGATGCAGAAAAATCTGCTTTCCTCTCCGGTGGATTTTTTGTGAATATTTCCATTATGTTGGCATGCGTATGGTAATATGCACAAGAGATACAGCGTTGAAAGCATACGGTTTTTGTAGGAATAAAGAGACAAAAGAAGCAGCCCGGCGAACCGTGATCCACCGAGCTGCTTCTCATTTTTGATTTCTGACGTCTGACCTTACTTGGTCACTCTCTTGTACTGCGGGCCGTAGTTGGCGCAGGCTCTGTAGTCCGCACCTTCCTTGTCCATGCCGAATGCGTTCCATGCAGCGGGACGGAAGATGTCTTCGGTGGGAACGTTGTGCATAGCCACCGGGATCCGCAGGATGGAGCACAGGGTGATCAGGTCGGCGCCGATGTGGCCGTAGCTGATGGCACCGTGGTTGGCACCCCAGTTGTTCATTACATCGTAAGCGGTCTTGAAGGGGCTGCCTTCCTTGCCATCGCAGCGAGGAGCGAACCAGGTGCAGGGCCAGGTGTAGTCCGTTCTCTTCCACAGGGTGTCGGTCACTTCGTCAGGCAGACGTACAGACCAACCTTCGGCGATCTGCAGCACCGGACCCAGACCCTCTACCAGGTTCAGACGGATCATGGTGCAGGGCATTTCTGCCTTGGTCACGAAACGAGAGGAATATCCGCCGCCACGGAAGTAGCCCAGGTCAGCGAAGTTCCAGGTGGTGTTTGCCATGATGGCCTTCTGGTCAGCTTCGGTAACATTGTACCATTCCTTCATTACGGGAGCACCGTTTTCGTCTCTGGCTTCGCCGTTGGCATCCAGGCAGCAGGCACCGGAGTTGATCAGGTGGATAAAGCCGCCGTTTTCCTTGGCAACGCCTTCCACATCGTAGCCGGACGCTCTCTTGACAGCTTCCGGGCTCCAGTAGGTACGCACGTCGGCGAACATCTGGGCACGGTTGGTCAGCAGCTTCATGAACAGCATACCCAGACCGTTGAGCACGTCGTTTTCGGTAGCCAGGATGTAGGGCTCTCTTGCGCCGTTCCAGTCAAAAGAGGTATTCAGCATAGCTTCCGGGAAGTCGCAGTTGGGATAGAAGTCGGTCCACTGTCTCTGCCCCTGGAAACCAGCGGCGATGGCATTGTGGCCCACCATTTCTTCTTCGCAGCCGGCAGGCAGGTTGGGATTGCCGTTCATCAGGTCCTTGATGATGACCATCATCTTGACCACGAATTCCCACTGTGCATCCTTTTCTTCTCTGGACTTCTGCATATCTTCGGGGTTCTTGTCGAAGCCTTCGATGCAGTTTTCCTTGACCCATGCCATAGCCTTTTCGAATTCGGCCTTGTCATAGATCTCCTCGGTCATACGACGGATCAGTTCCACTTCGTCCACGGATTCTACCCGCATACCCAGGTATTCTTCGATGAAGCGAGAGTCGATGATGGAGCCGCCGATACCCATGGTGATGGAACCGATCTGCAGGTAGCTCTTGCCACGCATGGTAGCCGCAGCCACAGCCGCACGAGCGAACCGCAGGATCTTTTCCTGTACGTCCGCCGGCATATCGGTCACTTCGTCCAGGTTCTGTACGTCGTGGCCATAGATGCCAAAGGCCGGCAGACCCTTCTGTGCGTGGGTCGCCAGAACGGATGCCAGGTATACAGCGCCGGGTCTTTCGGTACCATTGAAGCCCCATACAGCCTTGATGGTGTTGGGATCTGCGTCCATGGTCTCGGAACCGTAGCACCAGCAGGGGGTAACGGTCAGGGTGATGTCTACGCCGGCCTTCTTGAACTTGTCAGCGCAGGCAGCCGCTTCTGCTACACGGCCGATGGTGGTGTCGGCGATGATGACTTCAACAGGTTCGCCATTGGAATACTTAACGTTTTCGGTGATCAGCTTCTGTGCCGCCTTGGCCATAGCCATGGTCTGGTCTTCCAGGGATTCTCTCACCTTCAGGGGACCTCTACGGCCATCGATGGTAGGACGGATCCCGATCACAGGATAGCTGCCGATCAGTCTGGATTCTGCCATATTGTGTACTTCCTTTCTCTTTACGAGGAAAATATGTTTATGATATCATTGCCGTTTGCACGTGGGTCCACCAAAGGGCACCAGGCTCTGCAAACCGCTTGTACATAGTATACCATGCATTCGGCAAAATTGCAATGTAGTTTTCAAAAATTCACGGAGAAGAAGTGAAAAATTTGCTTTTTCAGCAGCAAGAGGCGCCTGTCGATCCATGGGAGGTGTGGATCAGCAGCGGAGCTGTGACCAAAAACGGCTGCAGCGTGGGCAGCTCCGGCGGCAGCGTGACGCCATAGGCCAGGTGACCGGTCTCCTGGGCGTACCAGCGTGGGATGGACAAAAAGGCAGGTCCTGCAGTGGCGGATTCTGCACTGCCTGAAAGGAGCCGGGACAACAGGTGATCGACGGGCACATGGGTCGTGGTCGGATACAGCCGGGGACCCACAGCCGCAGGTTCGCTTTGCCGGAAGACGCAGAACAGCGCCGGTTCCGTGTAGGTGAGGAATTGCCGCAGAGCCGAAGCCTCCGGTGCTTTTTCCGGGACCGGTATGCCCGATTTCGTAAAGCAGTCCGGCAGAAATACGCCAAGACCGTTGGTCAAGGGCGCCGATCCATCGGGACACAGAAAGGGACAGATGTACAGTCGCCGGTGCTGCAGCAGGGTGGGCAAATGGATCCGGTGTAGTGTGGCGTTCCTGGCAAGTAGCGACGGCAGAGAAAAGGCAAAGTGCAATAGCAGCGCAGCCGTGGGCAGATCGGCACCGGCATAGACGATGGCAGGAGCATGGCGCGCACCGATGGAGATGGCATAGATGCTTTTGCCGTTTGTCGAGGCGCCAAGGATCTGGATGGTGTAGGGGTCACCCAGGGACCAGAGCAGCTCTGTGGCTTCTTCGTAGGAGCAGGGCTTGCGATAGGAGAGGGCAGCTTTTGGGGACATGGACACCTCCGAAAAGGATATTTTGGGATACGCTATGCATTGGCTGGTAAAAATATACCGAACACAGCCGGAGAAGTGGAAAATTTCGTTGAAAAATCTCTTGACAAACCGGAGACAGAAGGGTATAATAGTATTGATATAAAAAAAGCAATGCGGAAAAGAGTACCTGTTTGCAGAACACCAAAAGCGAGTCGGGGATGGTGAAAGCCCGGTAGGTGGAAAACAGGGAAGATCACTTCCGGGAAGATTCCTTCCACGCTGCCGGATGAGCGGATGGGTATGCCGTTAGTCTGTGCCGGTTCTCCGCCGTTATCGGGAGAGCATATGTTGGTATGCATGGGTGGTATAGCGAGGTTTTGTCTTCGTCCGGTGCTGGGCGAGGGCTTTTTTGTTTTCAGGCGCATTGGTTCTCACACCTGCCATACGGCTCACGTGTCGGTGCTGGGATTGTGTACACGACTGGCAGACGAAAGCCATTGACGGATGCGTCCCATGCAGAAGCCATTTGTATGCACATACGATATGTTGTTACCCTTCTCATAAGATCGATAAAATTAACAGATACCATAGAAAGGAACTATCATGTACAAGAAAGTTTCAACGAACATGAACTTCGTGGACAGAGAGCGGGAGACCTTGAAGTTCTGGCAGGAAAACAAGATCTTCGAAAAGCAGCTCTCCGAAAGCGAAGGCAGACCTACCTACACCTTTTACGATGGTCCGCCGACTGCCAACGGGAAGCCCCACATTGGCCACGTGCTGACCCGTGTCATCAAGGATATGATCCCCCGGTACCACTGGATGAAGGGCATGGACGTGCCGAGAAAGGCCGGTTGGGACACCCACGGTCTGCCGGTGGAGATCGAAGTGGAAAAGAAGCTGGGTCTGGACGGCAAGGAGCAGATCGAACAGTACGGCCTGGAGCCCTTTATCAAGCAGTGTAAGGAATCCGTTTGGAAGTACAAGGGTATGTGGGAGGACTTCTCCGGCACCGTTGGCTTCTGGGCCGATATGGAAAAGCCCTACGTCACCTACGACAACAACTTCATCGAATCCGAATGGTGGGCACTGAAGGAGATCTGGAACAAGGGTCTGCTCTACAAGGGCTTCAAGATCGTGCCCTATTGCCCTCGCTGCGGTACCCCGCTGTCCGCACAGGAAGTGGCACAGGGCTATAAGACCGTCAAGGAACGCTCTGCCATCGTCCGCTTCAAGGTGGTTGGCGAAGACGCATACTTCCTGGCTTGGACCACCACCCCCTGGACGCTGCCCTCCAACGTGGCACTGTGCGTGAACCCCGACGACACCTACTGCAAGGTCAAAGCTGCCGATGGGTACACCTACTACATGGCTGAGGCACTGCTGGACAATGTGCTGGGCAAGCTGAAGACCGAGGATGCACCTGCCTACACGGTACTGGAAACCTACAAGGGCTCTGATCTGGAATATAAGGCATACGAACCCCTCTTTGCCTGCGCCGGTGAAGCTGCCGAAAAGCAGAAGAAAAAGGGTCACTATGTCACCTGCGATTCCTACGTTACCATGAGCGATGGTACCGGTATCGTCCATATCGCACCGGCCTTTGGTGAAGACGACGCCAAGGTGGGTCGGAAGTATGACCTGCCCTTCGTACAGTTCGTGGACGGCGCCGGTAACCTGACTGCCGAAACGCCCTATGCCGGTGTGTTCGTGAAGAAGGCCGATCCGCTGGTGCTGACCGACCTGGATAAGGAAGGCAAGCTGTTCGATGCCCCCAAGTTCGAACACGAATATCCCCACTGCTGGCGTTGTGACACACCTCTGATCTACTACGCAAGAGAATCCTGGTACATCAAGATGACCGATGTCCGGGACGATCTGGTGAAGAACAACAACACCGTCAACTGGATCCCCGAATCCATTGGGAAGGGTCGGTTTGGCGACTGGCTGGAAAACGTACAGGACTGGGCCATCTCCCGGAACCGGTACTGGGGCACGCCTCTCAACATCTGGGAATGCGCCTGCGGCCACAGACATTCCGTTGGTTCCATTGCCGAGCTGAAGGAAATGTCCGACAACTGCCCGGACGACATCGAGCTGCACCGTCCCTACATCGACGCCGTTACCCTGAAGTGCCCGGAATGCGGCGGCGAAATGCACCGTGTACCGGAGGTGATCGACTGCTGGTTCGACTCCGGCTCCATGCCCTTTGCCCAGCATCACTATCCCTTCGAGAACGAAGACCTGTTCAAGGCACAGTTCCCGGCTGACTTTATCTCCGAGGCCGTGGACCAGACCAGAGGTTGGTTCTATTCGCTGATGGCCATCTCCACCCTGCTGTTCGGCTGCGCACCCTATAAGAACGTCATCGTGCTGGGTCACGTGCAGGACGAAAACGGGCAGAAGATGTCTAAGTCCAAGGGCAATGCGGTGGATCCCTTTGACGCTCTGAATACATATGGTGCCGATGCCATCCGCTGGTATTTCTACACCAACTCTGCACCGTGGCTGCCCTCTCGTTTCAGTGGCAAGGCCGTGGTGGAAGGACAGAGAAAGTTCCTGGGCACCCTGTGGAATACCTACGCCTTCTACGTGCTGTATGCGGACATCGACCAGTTCGATCCCACGAAATACGTGCTGGACGATTGTGCCCTGACCGTCATGGACAAGTACATCCTGTCCGTGCTGAATACCACCGTAGCCGAGGTAGACGACAACCTGTCCAACTATCGGATCCCCGAAGCGGCCCGTGCGCTGAATACCTTTGTGGATGAGCTGTCCAATTGGTACGTGCGCCGCTGCCGGGAACGGTACTGGGTACAGGGTATGCCCGAGGACAAGATCGCTGCCTACATGACCCTGTATACCGCTCTTGTGACCATCTGCAAGACAGCCGCTCCCATGATCCCCTTCATGGCAGACGACATCTATCGCAACCTGGTTTGCTCCGTGGATGCATCTGCACCGGAATCTGTACACCTGTGCTCTTTCCCCACGGTGGAAAAGAAGTGGATCGATCCCGAGCTGGAAGAAAATATGCAGTTCGTGGTGGACGTAGTGGTCATGGGTCGTGCCGCAAGAAACGGCTCCAACCGGAAGACCCGTCAGCCCCTGGCCGCCATGTACATCAAGGCCGACCGGACGGTACCGGAATTCTACCAGCAGATCATTGCCGAAGAGCTGAACGTGAAGCAGGTGGCCTTCGTGGACGATGTGTCTGCCTTCTCCTCCTACAGCTTCAAGCCCCAGTTGCGCACCATTGGGCCCAAGTACGGTAAGCTGCTGGGTCAGATCCGTGGCGCCCTGTCTGCCGATACCCTGGACGGCAACAAGGCTATGGCAGAGCTGAAGGAGACCGGCGCCCTGCACTTTACCTTTGGCGATGAGGCCGTCGAGCTGACCGAAGCAGACCTGCTCATCGATGTCCAGCAGAAGCCGGGCTACTTCTCCATGGCAGAAGGGAACATCACCATCGCCCTGGATACCAACCTGACCGACGAGCTGATCGCCGAAGGGTTCGTCCGGGAAGTGATCTCCAAGCTGCAGACCATGCGGAAGGAAGCAGACTTCGTGGTGACCGACCATATCCATGTGACCATCGCCGCCTCTGCCGAGCTGCAAAAGATCCTTAGTGCCGGTATGGACGAGATCACCGCTACGGTGCTTGCCGATTCCGTGACCTTTGGGGACGCTGCTGCGGATAGCTACGCCAAGGATTGGGACATCAACGGCGAGAACGTGACCATGTCCGTAAGAAGAGTATAAGCGACATATAGATACGATGCAGAAAGAGCCGGAGAGACCCTGACAACACAAGAAAGGCGTCTTTCCGGCTTTCTCCGTAGTGGGAAAAAACGCTGTATTTTCACCGGTTTTTTCGCAAAAGTTTGCGCAATTTTCAGTTTGTTGACAGCAATGTGAAAAAAACGGGGAAGACGGAACAACAACTTGTTGAATCTGCCGTGTAAAAAAATGAAGTAGGCTATTGATTTAACGACTTTTTTTTGCTATAATAATAACGTAGTCTCAGAGGTGTAACCATCTGAAGACAGACAACAGCTCTGTCGGCATCGGATCGGCCTCAGAAACATGTATTTCATCTGCATCCGTGTCCGTGGAAGAACGGCGGATAGATGATCCTATATTATTGAACGGGAGTGTAAACTATGATTTCACGTGACGTTACCATAAAGAATAATGTTGGCCTCCACGCCAGACCGGCTACTTTCTTTATTCAGAAGGCAAATTCCTACAAGAGCTCCATCTGGGTGGAAAAGGATGACCGCAGAGTGAATGCCAAGAGCCTTCTGGGCGTACTGTCCTTGGGCATCGTTAAGGGTATGACCATCACACTGCTGGCAGACGGCACCGACGAAGCAGAGGCTCTGGACGGTCTGTCCGCACTGGTGGAGACCGGTTTCGCCGAATAAGCATGATCGCCGAAGCATTGGCAAACGCACAATAGTGCGACACATAGTAATGGAAGCATGGGAGCGAGGGTGCGGAGAAACACCGTCGCTCTTTTGTGTACTATGTAGTACAAGGATCATATGGGGATAGGAACGCATATGCCGCAAAATCTGGAATATCTGCAAAACAAAGCTGCCGCTCTGCCTCGTTCTCCCGGCGTATACATCATGGAGAATGAAGAGGGTACGGTGATCTACGTGGGCAAGTCCCGTTCGCTCCGGGACAGGGTCAGTCAGTATTTCCACGGCGAGCACGACACCAAGACCGGCAAAATGGCAGCCGCCGTCCGGGACTTCCGCTTCATTAACTGCGACACGGAAATGGAAGCCTTAGCACTGGAAAACAGCCTGATCAAGCAGTACACGCCCCGGTACAACATCAAGCTCAAGGACGCCAAAAGCTATCCGTATATCAAGCTCTCCGTGAAGGCACGATATCCCCGGATCACCATGACCCGGAAGCGTGTGCCGGATGGGTCGCTGTACTTTGGCCCCTATTCCTCCACACAAACGGTGTTCACGGTCATTGCTTCGCTGGAAAAGACCCTGGGCATTCCGTCCTGCAAGCGGAATTTCCCGGAGGATATCGGCAAGGGACGCCCCTGTGTCAACAAGCAGATCGGCCGGTGCATCGGTGTGTGTACCGGAGATGTATCGGAAGCGGCCTACCGGGAACGGATCGACCAGGCGGTACAGATTCTGCGTGGCGGTACCCGTGAGCCCATCCAGGCCCTGTCGGAGAAGATGTATCGCTGCTCGGAGGAGCTGCAGTTTGAAGAAGCTGCCCGGTGCCGGGATACCATCGAAGCCTTGCGCAAGCTCAGCGAACGGCAGAAGGCAGTGGGTTCGCCGGATGTGGAATGCGACATCGTGGGGCTGTACATGAAGCAGTTTGGCGAGGAAGCCTCCTTCCGGGACTGTGTATCCATCTTTTATGTCCGCAGCGGCTACATTGCCGATAGTGAGCATGTGCTGTTTGGCAGTGAGGAGATCTTAGCTGACGAAGACGAAATGGACGTGGGCGAGTCTCCCATGCTGGCCTTTTTGGTGAGCCTGTACCAGAGCCGGGAATATATCCCAGGAGAGATCCTATTGTCCTTCGAGCTGCCGGAGAACGACCTGTGGCTGCTGTCCAACTATATCTCCGACCGAGCCGGACACAAGGTCACCATCCGTACCCCCAAGCGTGGCGGCTCCCGGTACCTGTGCGACATGGCGGTGTCGGATGCCAGACTCCATTCGGAGAACAGCCGCAAACGAGAAGAAAACGAAGAAAAAATGCTGGTGCACCTGGCATCTATGCTGCAGCTGGAGGTGCTGCCCCAGCGGATCGAAGCCTACGATATTTCCAACTTAGGCACCGAGCATATCACCGCCGGTATGGTGGTCGCCATCGATGGCAAGCTGTCGAAAAAGGATTACCGCACCTTCAAGATCAAAGGGCAGGCAGGACAGGACGACTATGCGGCTATGCGGGAAGTACTGCTGCGGCGGCTGAACCACATCTCCGGCGAGATCGATCCTGCCGAAGCCCTGGAAGCCACACCGGATCTGATCCTGTTGGACGGCGGCGTGGGACACGTGCATACGGTGCAGGAGGCCATGGCGGAGATCGGCGTGGACATCCCGGTGTTCGGTATGGTGAAGGATGAATTCCATAAGACCCGCACCCTGACCGATGGAGAAAACGAGATCCAGATCGCCCGGCAAATGGACGTGTTCCGGTTCATCTATGGGCTGCAGGAGGAAGTACACCGGTACACCGTGGGGCGCATGATGAACGCCAAGCGCAAGACCCTGAAAACCTCCACATTGGAGCAGATCCCCGGTATCGGACCTGCCAAAGCCAAGGCACTGCTGGCCGGTATGGGAACACTGTCGGCTCTGCAAAAAGCCAGCGTGGCGGAACTGTCGGCCATCGATGGGATCACAAATGCCGATGCCGAGCGTGTATACACGTATTTCCGAACCAAAAATGAAGACAAGAATGAAAAATAGAGAATGTGGGATCCGGACAACAAAAGGATCCACTTTGCCATAAAGGAGTTATCATATGCGAATCATTACAGGAAGTGCCAGAGGAACGAACCTGGTCACGCTGGATGGGGAAGCTACCCGTCCTACCACCGACAAAGTAAAAGAAGCGCTGTTTTCCATGATCCAGTTCGATCTGGAAGGCAGAAATGTTTTGGATCTGTTTGCCGGCAGCGGTCAGCTGGGTCTGGAAGCCCTGTCCCGTGGCGCCGCCAAAGCCACCTTCATCGATGAATCCCGGAATGCCGTGGATGTGATCATCGAGAACGCCAGGAAGACCCACCTGTTTGAAAAATGCCGGGTGTCCACCACAGGGGCCGTGCCCTTTTTGAAAAGCGCTGTGGGCAAAGAAAAATACGACATCGTGTTTCTGGATCCGCCGTATGGCACGACGCTTTTGGCACAGTCCCTGAAGATGATGGCAGACGGCAGCCTGTTGTCTCCCGGTGCGATCCTGGTGTGCGAATGCGATACCGAGCTGGTCAGCCGCCGCACTAAGGTGAAGAAGGACGAAGAAGCATCGGTGGAACGGGTGCTGGAAGAGGTGTTCGGTGGGGACCAGGCGACCATGGACAAATACACCCTGACCCGTACCGCTGTCTACGGCCGTACCCGGATCACCCTGCTGTCGCTGGCAGATGCCGAGGACGAAAGCCATGACTGAACCAAAAGCTGCAGAGCCACGTGTGGCTCTGGTCACCGGCAGCTACGATCCCATCACCGTGGGACATATGCACCTGATCCGTGTGGCGGCAGCGCTGTTTGATACCGTGTACGTTGCCATCTGCGCCAATACAAAAAAGGCAAGCGGTGCCTTTCTGCCGGCCGATCGTGTGACGCTGGTGCAGGATGCGGTGGAACGTGCGGCGCTGGAGAACGTCCACGTGGTCCTGTGCGAAGGACTGGTGTCCGATACAGCCCACGAATGCGGCGCCAAGTATCTGGTACGTGGTCTGCGCAACGGCATGGACTTTGCCTATGAGTACGATCTGGCCGGGATCATGAAGCGGTTCGATCCGGCATTGGAGACCATCTTCCTGCCCACCGACCCGACCCTGGCCTGTGTCAGTGCCACCTACGTACGGGATCTTCTGAAGTACGATTGTCCGCTGGAGGATGCCGTACCCAATGGAGCGCTGACCAGGGAACTGTACCAAAAAAGCCATTGACGAAAGAAACCAAAAGGACGGTCGTTTTTTGCACGACTGTGAAACAATATCGATAAAGATGTAAATTCTGCCGCAAAAGGGAAGAACTTGCCATTTGCTGCTTGCAACCGGGGAGAGAATATTGTATAATACCGGTAAAGCTGCTGCAAAATGGGAAGTACCCTTTTGTGGCTTGTTAGGGAAGACAAAAACGGTTCCGCACAAGAGAGCGATCCATACATTGACGGGAGAGACCAAAACATGAGATCCACCAAAGAAAGCCGGACAGGACACTGGCTCATCCATTTTCTCCAAGGCAGCATGATCCTGCAGATGCTGGACAGGCTGGCGGAGAAGATCTACCGCTTGTTTGGCAGCGGCTTTTTCGGTTGGCTGTTCACAGGCTACAAAGCGGAGGACGATGGCTTTTGCACGTCCTTTATAACAGGCAGCTGGGTACGCCGGATCAGCAGTCGGGTGCGCAGCTTCTGTAATGGGCAGATCGAAAACAGCGTGATCCTGCAGGGCATACGATATTTTCTGCGGCATTTGCTGTATGTTCGCCTGCGTACCTACGGCTTTTGCCTGATGACCTTTGGTGCCTACACAGCGGTGTTCACCTTGATCCAGGCGCTGATCGCCGGGGAAAGCGTGTCCATCTGGCGACAGGCTCCATTGACCTTTGCTATAGCCGTGATCTGTCTGGCACTGCCGCTGCTGCTGTCCAGAGTCACCGTTTGTGTGGCACTGTGTACGACCTATACCGGCGCGGCGATCCTGCGTGTGCTGGGCTATACACCGGAGGATATCCTGGAACGGGGAGACGAGCCGGTCTACGGACGACTGAGCGTGGCATTCCTTGTGGGCATCCTCGGTGGGATCCTGACCCTGTGGCTCCAGCCGTGGTGGGTCTTGGCAGCATTTCCGGCAGCGCTGTATCTGTATCTGGTGTTATGTAAGCCGGAGATCGGTGTGCTGTCGCTGTTCTTTACTATGCCGTTTCTGCCTACCATGGCATTGGCGGCGCTGGTGATCTACACCTTCCTGTGCTTTGGTCTGAAGGTACTGCGTGGCAAGCGGACCATTCGGGTAGAGCCCATCGACATTCTGGTGATGGCGTTCCTGGTGATTTTGTTTTTCGGCGGTATGGTGTCTCTTTCCACCGGCTCCCGGAAACCGGCACTGCTGTTCGTGTGCCTGCTGCTGGGGTATTTTGAAGTGGTGTGGCTGCTGCGGGAACGGGACTGGCTCCTGCGCTGTTCGGTGGCCGGTGTCTGTGCAGCGACCCTTACGGCACTGTACGGCGTGGCACAATATCTGCTGGGCACCGGTGAGATGGCAGAGGCCTGGGTGGATGCAGAAATGTTTTCCTCCATTGGCGGTCGTGCCGTAGGAACCCTGGAAAACCCCAATATGCTGGGCGAATACCTGATCCTGATGCTGCCGCTGGCGGTGTGGATGCTTGTGGGTCACGGCGAAGGACTGCGGCGTTTCCCGGCTGCGGTGTGCATCGGTGTGCTGGGCGTTTGCCTGATTTTGACCTGGAGCCGTGGCGCCTGGCTGGGGATGCTGTTCGGGCTGGTGGCGTTCGTGTTCATCTGGCACCATAGAGCGATCTGGCTATTGTTTGCCGGTGCCGCATCGATCCCGTTTTTGCCGGCGATATTGCCTGCCTCGATCGTACAAAGATTTACCAGCATCGGGAACCTTACGGACAGCTCGACGTCTTATCGGGTACACATCTGGCGTGCGGCCTGCGATATGCTCCGAGACTACGGCTTCTCCGGCATCGGTATTGGAGAGAGCGCCTGGTTCCGGGTCTATCCCAGGTATGCCTACATGGGTGTAGAGACAGCGCCCCATTCCCACAACCTGTTTCTGCAGATCTGGCTGGAGACCGGCATCTGTGGTCTGCTGGTATTTTTGGGGATCCTGTTCCTACTGTGTCAGTCGGTGTTCACCATGTGTCGGCAGCTGCGGGAAGCCAAGGGGATCGTGCCCCTGTCGCTGCGGGACGATGACCACGACCGCTCCAGTGCTGCCAGCAACCGACGGATCCGCAAGACCGGGACCCAGCTGCGTCTGGCGTGTGCGGCACCCTTGTCCGGGTTGTTTGCGGTGCTGGTGCAGGGCATGACGGATTATGCATGGTACAACTATCGGGTCTATCTGATGTTCTGGCTCATGGTGGGATTGACCTCTGCCTATGCCCGGGCCGGACGAGCCATGCGGATCGAGATGACCGAAAATGAAGCGGACTGCGCCGTAATGGATCTGCCGTATCGATCGGTGCGACGGAAGAGCGGCGACGGAGACGCAGCAAAGGAGACAACATGACAAAGCGGAAAATACGCATAAACGGTATGGATGTGGTGATCCTGACGGTGATCGCAGCGGCAGTGCTTTTGCTGCTGTACGTGTTCGTGTGGAGTGCCGGCGAGGACACTGCGGAGACAGAATATGTCGATCTGGTCTATGTGGTGGAGGTGATGTCCCTGGACGGGCAGTTCCAGAACAGTATCCAGGCAGGACAGCCGGTGTTGGATGCCGTCAAGCGTGGCAGCATGGGAACGGTGCAGACCACGCCGCAGGTGGTGCCCATGAAGGTCGCAGCCTACGACGAGGAAAGCGGACAGGAAGTATACAACGAGGTCCCCGGCAAATACCGGATGTCCATCTCCATCGAAGCCAAGGCCGCCGTGTCACCCCAGGCATACACCGTTGGCGGCACGGCAATATACGTTGGGGAAAAGCTGAGCCTTGTATTCCCGAACATGAAATGCGACGGCTACTGCGTGGATCTGATGGTCGTGGAGTGATGTCGGCGCCAATGTAGGTTGAACAGCGTTGCCGAAAAAGCAAGCGCTTGTGTAGGAGGAAAATGCAAAAATGGAAACCGTGCAGTTTGTATATATGCTGGTAGGGCTGTTGTCTGCCTTTCTGCTGGCCTATACCTTGACGCCGCCGGTACGGGTGCTGGCGTTTCTGATCAAAGCCATCGACGTGCCGCTGGACGACAGACGAATGCACACAAAGCCGATCCCACGGGTCGGAGGGCTGGCGATCTTTCTGGGCTTTACCCTGACCACCATGCTGTTCTGCCACTACGATACCACGCTCATCACAGTGTGGATCGGTGGTGCGGCCATCGTGCTGCTGGGTATGCTGGACGACATCTACCGGCTCCCGGCCTGGTCAAAGCTGATCGTACAGCTGCTGGTGGCGTCCTTTGCCGTGTGGAACGGACTGACCATCGACCACATCAATCTGGGTGGCGAATATATTTTCTTGGGCATCTGGAAATATCCTGTGACCATACTTTGGATCGTGGGACTGACCAACGCCATCAACTTCATGGACGGTCTGGACGGCCTGGCCTGTGGAATCTCTGCCATCTCCTCGATCTCCCTGACGCTGGTGCTGCTGCTGTCCGGCGACATGACCAATGCCTTTATCACCGGTACCCTGGCGGCGTCCTGTCTGGGATTTCTGCCCTACAATGCCAACCCGGCACGCATCTTCATGGGTGACACCGGTGCACTGTTCCTGGGGTATACCATGGCGGTCATGTCGGTGCAGGGCGTGTTCAAGCTCCATGCGATGCTTGCCTTCCTGGTACCGCTGGCACTGTTTGCCCTGCCACTGGGGGACACAGCCTTTGCCATTTTGCGCCGGATCTGTGCCGGCAGAAGCCCCTTTTCGGCAGACCGTGGCCATCTCCATCACCGGCTGGTGGACCTGGGCTTTACCCAAAAGGAATCGGTGAAGATCCTGTATGCCCTGTGTGCCATGATGGGTCTGATCGCCGTGTTCTTTACGGACGCCATGTTTGCGGAAGGCCGGTTCGTCAAGACCATTGGCATGGCACTGTTGACCGTGGGGATCTTTGTGGTGAACTTCCTGATCATGCGGGATCCGGAGACCAGACGGCATTCCGGCCTGACCGATGATGAAATGACGGTGGCGCAGTATCGGGCAGAGCTGGCAGAACACGAAAAGCGCAAGGCAGAACGAAAGAACGGCAAGGTAGCCGAAGCGTCTGCAGAACCCAAGGACGGCGCAACGGGCGACAATACTCCCAACGATGGCAATGCGTGAGAAGCGGAAGACCACGGTGGCCAGCGGCGATAGACCCAGCGGAACGCACCGGCCGGAGAACACGAACTTCCGCATCTGGCCGGGTGTGACGGTGATCACGGTGTGTGCCTCGCTGGTGTTCATTTTCGTGTACGTGGTGGCGTATCGGGTGCATCTGATCCCACTGCCCAGCCTGCTGCAGAACCTGTTGGATACCGGTGGTGAGAAGCAGGTCGAGGCTGCGGACATACCGGCGGAAGGTCGGATGCCGGCACAGGAGACGCTGACAGGCACCTACTATGCCCCGGAAACGGTGGATCCGTACGAGATGCTGGCGGCCATGCAGGTGCCGTCTGTGTACCACCAGCGGATGCGGATCACCTATGCGGATGCGGAAAAACAGATGGTGGACCTGTATCGGCAAGGAGACGCCTGGAAGCTGATCGTAGAAGACCCAAGCGGCACGTCGCTGTATCAATGGAACGGAGCGGTGCTGTACCGGGAGAACGCACGATACCCCGACGGGATCACGACTACAGCAGGTTCGTTCACACCGGAGAATCTGTTGGGTCTGCCGACGCTGACCATGGTACAGAGCTGGGCGCCATCCACGGTGGAGATGTCCACAGAGGACAAGGTATTGCGGGTGCGGTATGCAGTAGCGACAGCCACGGATGCAGAACAGGAGTGGGTCTGCCGGATCAGCCTGGATGCGTCCCTGGTCACCGAGGTGCAGCTGTACCGAAACGGCGAAGTGGTGATGGCCATGTATACGGAATATTTTGATTTAGCACCGGATCCCTGGGAGGAAACGGCGGGACCAAGCATAGGATAGTTGGTTTTGGATACACATGAGTTGGAGGAGCGTATGAATACAAAAAAGAAGCGCATGGGTGCCCTGGACGTTTGCATCCTGGTGGCACTGCTGCTGTGCATCGTAGGTGTGGCAGCACGGGCACTCCTACGGGACAATTCGGTGCTGGCGCAGAATACGACGCTGGAAAAGTACACGGTGTATTTTTCGGTATCGGATATTCGCAGTACTTCAGAAAAGTTTCTCAAGGACGGCAAGACCTTTTACCTGGACGAAAGCGGCGAGCTCTTTGGCACATTGGTAGGCGACCCGGCGGTGACCTATGCAAAGAAGCTGTACGTCGATAACACCGGCAAGACCGTGGAGGTTTTCAACAACACCGAGGAAGAGGGCATTTCCCGGATCGATGTGGAAGGGGCCTTCCAGGTCTCTGCCACCATGGATGAGAACGGCTTCTTGCAGCTGAACGGCAATCGCACCATTGCACCGCACCAGGAGCTGGAGATCCGCAGCCGGGAGCTGTACGTGAACATCCGGATCAATTCCATTGAGAAATGAGCGAGGATTTTTTACAGTTTAAATCGGAGGAAATCCACTCCGCTTGCAGAAAAGCGTTCCTGTTAAAAATTGCAGAATAGAACCGGAGGTATGCCATGTTCCCTTGGATCAAATCGGCGGCGGTGAAGGAGCTGGAGCAGCTTGTCTTCACGCTGCAGCAGAATCTGGAAAACAACTATAAGGATGCCGCACAGCAAGCCCGTGTGCGACTGGGCGAACGGTTGGAGGAGCTTCACGCCGCCGGTGCCCTGAAGGATAAGGAATACCGCCGCTTTTCCGTGCTGTACACCGAATACACCATGAAAATGACCGGCTATCACCACTGAGCTGCGCAAGGATTTTTTTTGGTCGAGACTGCAAGCGATCCTGCTGAAAATTTTCCGAAGTGCAATTGGGAGTGTTGGCATAGCAAAAGATGCTTGTCTGCAGCAAATGTTGTCTGTAGCAGATGGCATCTTTTTTTCTTTGCCTTTGTATAAAGACAGATCCTGTGGGAAACTATAGTGTATCCCACAACGATATGAGGTGACGGAGTTGAAGCGGTGTATCTCCTTGGCGGTGTCGGTACTGGTGGCCACGGTACTGCTGACATTTTTGCCCATCCATGGCGAAGCGCAGATCTACGACAATGTGATCCGGCTCCATGTGCTGGCGGTATCGGACAGCGACGAAGACCAGGCTGTGAAGCTGGTGGTGCGTGATCGGGTGCTGGAGACCGTGGCACCACTGCTGGCCAATGTACACGACAGGGCTACGGCAGTTGCCATTGTGTCTGCCCATCTGCAGGAAATACAGGAGAGCGCAGCAGAGGCTCTGTGTGCCCTGAAACGGACGGAAACGGTATCCGTATCCCTGACAGAGGAAACCTATCCTACAAGGGCTTACGAGGGCTGCAGACTGCCTGCCGGGAAGTATCTGTCTTTGCGTGTGATCTTAGGGGAAGGAAAAGGGAAGAACTGGTGGTGCGTGCTGTTCCCCAGTGTGTGCGGCCGATTTGCCGTGAAAAACGCAGAGGATGCCTATCTGGAAGCCGGCCTCACACCGGAGCAGTATCGGCTGATCACCCACACCGACGACGTGGACGTACAGGTGCGCTTTCGCCTGTTGGAGTGGCTGGCTTCCGTACGACAGGCCTTGGGAGCAGGATAGAAGAAAGGTATAGTGAAAATGCTGTATAAACTGCGGTAAAACAGGCATCCAATTGGTGCATACGGCGAAAGCGAAAAAATCGCAAAAAAATTGAAAAAAGGTGTTGACAAACGAGGAAAGCTGTGGTATAATATTAACGTGCTCAGGCGAGAACATAGAAAACACAAAGTTCGGTAACAACCTGTTCACAATATGGCGGAATAGCTCAGCTGGCTAGAGCAATCGGTTCATACCCGATAGGTCGTGGGTTCAAGTCCAACTTCCGCTACCATGTATCTTTTACGGTACAGGAACACAAAGGCAGGCTCATGGCCCGTTGGTCAAGCGGCTAAGACACCGCCCTTTCACGGCGGTAACGGGAGTTCGATTCTCCCACGGGTCACCATAGATCCTGCCTTTGTTTGTTTTCGGCCCGTTGGTCAAGCGGCTAAGACACCGCCCTTTCACGGCGGTAACGGGAGTTCGATTCTCCCACGGGTCATGAAGCAGTACAGAAATGTGCTGCTTTTTTCGTTTTCCGGGATCTTTCGTTGTGAGCCTCCACGATCGCCTTTTCTGCAATCGAAAGAAAATCTTAAGGGATTCTTAAACCTCCAGGTCTTGCGCAGCACCGCATGGTGTGGTATACTATTGCCATACCAGTTTAGGAGGATCTCATATGCGACGTATACTATGCTTGCTCTGTTTGCTGCCACTGTTTTTGTTTGGCTGCCGGAAGGACCCTGCTCTGCCAGATGCTACATCCTGTGTGTACAAAAGCACGGTGATCGAGATACCGGATGGGGACTATGGGGTACTGTTGGACGAAGGTGCTACCTGGAACGGTGAGCGGTTCACGATCCAGACCTACCAGATCGACCGGGAGATGGGCGGCCACTGGCTCAACTTTACCAAAAGCTACTCCTTCCTGCCCGATGGTACGGACATACAAGAGGATACGTCGTCACCCATGATCGAGACGATCCAGTCGATCGAGACGATCGGGAGCCTGCCTGCGGAGTCGGTTTTGCTGGACAATGGCGACACGCTTTTTACGGAAGTCGTGGAAGTGGGCGATGGACTGCAATATTTTGTATCCGTGCGGAATGCCAACGGGGATGCCCTGTTTTCCACCGATCTGGCGGGGGTATTCCGCTTTGACTATACGAAGGTACGGGATGGAGCGGCGCAGTTTGGACTGCTTGGTGCCGTGTACGCCGATGGAAGCTATCTGACCCTGACCACAGGTGGTCTCTGCGCTTTCGATGAGAGCGGCACGCTGCTTTGGTTGGAGGACACCAAAAACGCTCCCACGGCACTGACCCGGACGGATGCCGGCATTCTCTATCTCTATGGAGAGACCTATGAACAGAGCCTGCGGTTTGTCGATCCTGCCACCGGAGCGCTGGGAGAATCGCTGACACTGCCTGCGGAGATCGCCGGAACGCAAAATAACGACAGCCACATGGTGATCGGGGCAGGCTATGATCTGTACGTGAAAAACAGCCTTGCGCTGTGGGGCGTGGATATCACTTTGGACGACACCGGTGTTCCGTCCTGCACCTATGAAAAGGTCATCGACTGGGGGAACTCCGACCTGTCGGCGGCCGAGCTGGGTTCGTTTTGCATCATGGATCCCCACACCGTGACCGCCGTATGGCATGACCAGCTTGGCGTGGAGGAAAACAAGCTCCTGCTGCTCACCTATGTAGCACCGGAGGATGTTGTCATCAAGGAAGAGATCCAGCTTGCCATGCTTGCGCCTGATTTCACCATGCAGCGTGCCGTTGCCAATTTCAACAAGCAAAGCGATACCCACCGCATTGTGGTCACAGACTACACGATCTACGAAGAGGACATCCGTAAGACCCGGTTCGATACCGCCATGTCGGCCGGATCTGTGCCGGATCTGGTCTTTCTCATGGACACAGATGGCATGGTGGACAGCTACAGTCAGGCGGGGCTATGGGTCGATCTGGCACCGTGGATGGCGGAAACCTACAGAGACGAGCTGCTGGGAACGGTGACAAAGCCCTATCGGAATGGAGCAGGACAACAATTCGTACTGCCGACCTCGCCGGTCTTCACCCTGTATTGGGGCACGTCCGATTTTGGTACCACACCCACGCTCGACACGATTTTGTCGCTGTTGTCTGACATGCAACCTGGGAAGTGTCTCTTGCCTACCGAACGGCGAGAATTCTGGTATCTGGCCGAGGCGCTCTTTCTCGAAATGGTGGACATCGAGGCTGGGGAATGCCACTTTGATTCGGAACGGTTCACAGAGATCTACAAGCTGCTTGCCACCTTAGAATCCACCGACCAGCGCTCGGAAACGCCGCTTCTCAAAAGCCAGAACATAAACAGTGTCTATAGCTACGTCACGAACCGGATGCAGGGAGAATATACCGTACCCGTTGGCATTCCCAATGGAGACGGAAAGCTGTACGTAGACCGCAGCAGCAGTGGGTTTTTGGCGATCTCTGCGGCGACCTCTGCCGAGAAGGAATGCTACACGTTTCTGGATCTGTATATGCAGGCAAGCCATTTGGCAGCGTACAGTCTGTTTACCCGGCAGGATGTGTATGATTCCATTGCAGAATATGCGGACAGCACGATCTTTTTGACTCCATCCGGTTCTGCACGGTCGCTGGACGATCCGGAGAAAATGACCGGGATCACGGGACGGCGCTTCCAGATCACCAAAGCCGATGCGGATGAATACATAGCCCTACTGGATCGAATCGGTGGCAAGGTGGAAACGGGATCGGTGGCATACGGGATCTATCGAGAGGAGATCATGGATACCAGCCGCACGCCGGAGGAGGTCGCCACAGCCCTGCAATCCCGGATTGGCATCCTTTTGTCGGAGAATAGTTGATTGGAGCAATCAAAAAAGACACCGGACACAAGCAGCGGTACGCTTTGTGAAACCGGTGTCTTTTTCGTTTTTCCCGGAAACTTTTCTGTAACGCTGTCGTCATAGAAAATACTCCATGTTACTTTGGGGAAAACTGTAGGATTTTGCAAAAGGTGACATATATGACCGAGACAACCAAAACGATCTTTGCAGAGCACGAGATCCGAAAATCCAAAAAACAAAAAGCCGCTTTTTTGTCGTATGTACAGGAGCAGGCGAAAAGCTGGGGCTACCACTGCCATGTGGAAAAAGGTTCCTTTGGCGCACAGAATCTGGTGGTGGGCGATCCGGCCGGTGCCAAGGTGATCTATACGGCTCACTACGATACCTGCGCCGTCCTGCCGTTTTCCAATCTGATCACGCCAAAACGGATCGGACTGTATCTCTTATACCAGATCGGTATCGTTGTGCTGTTTATGGTGCTGCCTATGCTGCTTCTGGCTGTGGTAACAGGCGCACTGACAGCCATAGCCGGTGTGGAAGAAGACCTGGCGCTGCTGCTTGTGGGTATTGTTTCCTATGGGTTCCTGCTCTTTTTCTGCTGGTGGGTGATGGCAGGACCGGCCAACCGGCACACTGCCAACGACAACACCTCCGGAGTCACGGTGCTGCTGGACAGTATGCAGACCATGCCTGTGGAAAACCGGGGAGATGTGGCGTACATTTTCTTTGATCTGGAGGAGATGGGACTTTTTGGTTCCAGTGGATATTACAGCCGTCACAAAAAGGAGATGCAGTACAGACTGCTCATCAATTTCGACTGCGTGTCCGATGGAGAGACGATCCTGTTGGCACCGCAAAGAAGAGCCAAGTCCTACCTGCCAAAGCTCCGGGAAGCCTTTCCGACCACCGAAGCTTGCACGGTGGACATACCGACTCGTGGTGTGTTCTATCCTTCCGACCAGGTCGCGTTCCCCTGTGGCGTAGGCGTGGCTGCCATGCGGAAAACAAATGTCGGTGGGATCTTATATATGGACAAGATCCACACGGCGAAGGATGTGGTGTACCGGGAAGAAAACATCGCCTATTTGGCAGAATGCACAGTGCGGCTGGCACAAGGCTTTCACACCAAATAATACAGAAAATGGGGCTGTCGCACGAAGGAAGAAATTCCCAAAATGCAACAGCCTCATTTTTATATCATAGTGTTATTCTCTTCTTTTTCTCCTTTAGCGAGGAGCGCATTACGCAGTACTGCTAAAGAAGCAAAAAGAGGAACTTTATCGGATGTCCTGGGGATTTCGACCTCTGCGGAGGTCGATGAGGGACGCTGTCCCCCTCAACCCCTGCCAACTTTTGAAAAAGTTGGATCAAAACTTTTACACTTGCAACAGGTCCATTTTTTTCGATTTCCGTTGTCGTTACTGCTTTTGCAGCACCAGCTCGATGTCCACCTTCCCGTGTGCTTTTGCGGTGAAGTCCACATAATGGGACGTGCCGACCATGGACAGTATGTAGTTCGCAGCTTCCCCATTCACGGTGACGCTGGTGGCGGCGTATCCATCCGGCAGATAGATGTGGCAATCCACCGTTTCGGCAGGAGACGTCAGGGTATAGCGCATACCCTCGTCCGTCCAGATCCAGCGCAGATCCACCACCGTGTCGGTCTTTTCGTAGCCGGTGATGTAGCGCAGCTCCCGATAGGGTGTCACAGGGAACCGGGGCGAGAAGCGGATGTGGTGGTAGCCAAAGTCCATGTCTTCAATGCCGGCCAGCCCTTCGTCGATGGCAGACAGCAGTGCCGCTGCACCCCAACCGCTGGGACCGCCGCCTTGCTTCTGCTGGGTGATGGGATCGTACAGGAAGTAGATGCTGCCGTCTCGCTCGAACATCTCCATGCACCGGGCAAGAATGTCCCAGCCGTATGCCTCATAGCCACAGGAGAAGGCACCCTTTGCCAGTTCCCCAGCCGTGAACGGAGAGATAGCACCGTTGACGTAGTGACCGGGTTTGTTGCCGTTGAAGTCCGGGTACGGCGGATCGATGGAGAACCATTCGGCAAAGGCGTCGGTGGTCTTTCTGCGGCGCATATATTCTTCCACGATAGAACGTTTTTCAGCCAGTGTCAGGATCCCACGGTTCAGAGCGTAGCTGTTGGAGAGCGACAGTCGCACAGCTTCGTTGTCGTCCACACCGGTGTGGTTCAGGGGCAGCATATGGATGAAGTGCGTGCCGTTCCAGAGATAGCGCATGATGTTCTGCCGCAGCTTTTCGGCCCGGTCCTCCCACACAGCCGCTTTGTAGTCGTAGCCCAATCGCCGGTTCATCCACGCCAGCATCTGCATAGCCTGATACACACCGGTGTTGTCGCCGTGGTGGATGGACATGGGCGTGGTCTTCTCGATGCGGCGGTTGTTGTTGGGCACACCGTAGGCAAAGTCCCAGGTATCGATGGTGGCGCCACGCTTACACAGCCCATGCTCTGGATCCCAGCGATCCGGTGAGGAGGTCATGTAGTCGATGCCTCGTTCCAGCTTGGGCAAGATCGCCGACAGCCACACCGTATTGCCCGTGACCCGGAATACCTGCATGGCACCTTCCACCACCAGATATTCGATGTCGGATTCGATCTCCAGACGCACCAGCGCCACATTGTCTTCGTTGTAGATCTTGCGGCAGGCCGGGGAGACGAACTGCCAGTGCCCGTCGTCCAGCTGCTTGATCAGCTCATAGAACATACCGTCGTCCCGTTGGGTGTCGATGATGAAGTCCAAGAAGGAACGCAGATCGAATTCCCAGTGCTTGAAGGCCTTCATCTGGTGGACATGGTCCCGGATCCAGTTCAGGGAGCAGCCCAGCTTCTTGCCATCGATGAACACCAGCCGCCGGTCGTCTGCCACGATGTTGTGGAGCCCATGGAGAAAATAACCCAGCCGGGGATCGGTGGTGGTCAGGATCCCAGGCATGACAAGCTCTTCGTTGTTGTAGGTACCGTTCGGTTTGCCGTCCACACGCATGGCAGGCAGCTTATGCTTGTACGAGATCATAGGGTGTGCCTCCTCATTTGAATGAATAATGAAATATAAATAATTAAGAATAAATAATTGTGGTGGAATGCTATGCTTTCTACGTTTTTTATTCGGTTGGCTCGATGTCGATGACCACAAGCTCCGGTCGGTTGAAGATGCGGGGCAGATCGTTTTTGCACAGTCCCCGGCTGACGATCATGGTGGTGTCGCCTAAGGTATACAGACCGCCGGCATAGTCGGGAAAGTAGCCTTGGTTGGGTGCGAACAGACCATTGAGGAGAAAGGGGATCCGCACCTGTCCGCCGTGGGTGTGGCCGGACAAAACCAGATCAAAAGGGGACTCTTGGTATGCCGTGACCCTCTCCGGCCTGTGAGAAAGAAGGACCCGATAGGTGGACGTTTCTGCCGCCACAGCTTCCGTTGCCATGGCCAGCTGCCCCAGCCACGAATCCGGCTCCGGTACACCGGCTGTGCCAGTTTCGTAGAACCCGGTGGGATCGTCGATACCGGCCAACAGGATGGTCGCATCTTCTTTGACAAAGGGCACCGCATCGCCTTCCAATACGGTGACATCGTAGGAACGCAGCAGCGCCTTGAGCACCCACACTTCCTCCGACCAATGCTCATGATTGCCGGTGACGTAATAGCACGGGTAGCGGTCTGCCAAGCCGTCCAGCAGGTCGATGGTGCCCTGGTGAGAGGCTTCGTCGTCAAAGATATCGCCGACCAGACAGACCAGATCGGGAGAGGCCTTGTCGATGGCAGTGAGCAGGTCTTTCTGCTTTTCCCCATAGGTACAGCTGTGCAGATCGGTCAACAGCACCAGTCGGATGGGCGTGGACACTTTTGGTGTGGTCAATGTATAAGAAACGGTATGCAGTGCTTCGGAGGTGGCATACCAGAGAAGACCCATACAACAAAGAAACAGAAGCACCGGTACAAGACAGGAACGCTGGCGGATATGCTTGGACATAAAAACTCCTTTGATCTCCTATCGCTGGTCTGGCCGGACGCTGACTTCACCGCTGGATAGCGCCTGCACGGTGCCGTCTTCGTTTTGCACCAGCAGACGAAAATCCCGATCCACATCCAGACAGGTGCCATGTCCGATGCCGCTGCCCCAGAGGATCTGCACAGGCTTGCCCCGGAGGATCAGCCGCTCCCGGTAGGCTTCGTAGAAGGGCTTGGAAGACAGGTGCGGATAGTAGTCGAAGAACCGATCCACAATGGATGCCGCCAGCTGGGGACGCAGATCGGTGTCGGTGTGGCCAAAGACAGCGGCAGCAATATCCGCTATGTCCGTTGGAAAGCCATCCGTCGGTGCACACAGATTCACGCCGATCCCCAAAATGGCATACCGCAGTGCCGATCCATCCGGTGAGAATGCCGCTTCGGTCAAAATACCGCAGACCTTTCTTTCGCCTACAAACACATCGTTGACCCACTTGATCCCGGTCTGTATGTGTTGACCCACAAGGGCTTCGATGGCTTCACAGACGCATACGGCGGCGCAGGTGGTGATGGACAGGGCTTCTGTTGGCGGCAGCGTGGGACGGAGCAGCAGACTCATATATAGTCCCGTATCCGCTGGAGAATAGAACGACCGACCCAGCCGTCCTCGCCCAGCACTTTGCGCCCCGGCTATGACCAGCGTGCCTTCCGGTGCGTCCTGCTCAGCCAGGTGCTTGCATTGGAGATTGGTGGAGTCGGTGGTATTGTACAAAACGATATTTGGCAATGGATGGCGTAGGTGTGCGGTAAGAGCGGTCGTATCAAACATAGGGTGATCCTTTGAGAGCTTAGATTTACAGCAGCTGCGATAACAGCATTTGCGCGCTGCATCTACAGTATACCACAAATGGGAAAAAAGGTCAAGTCGTTTTACCAGCGTAAAAAAACATGGAAAATCCACACAGCCCTCTTGCCAATCGCACAAAAATATGGTATCATTACGATAACACCATTTCATTTGGAGGGATATCCTATGATCAAGATCTGTGTGACCGAGCATGGCATCGAGAGAAGCAGCGATACTTTTGTATGCCAGGCCGACAAGCTGCAAGCCCTATTCGATCAGGCACCGGACGACTGCGAAGTGTTCTTCCCGGCTGGTCGATATTATTGGACAAGACCCATCACCATTTCCGGCAAAAAGAATTTCACTGTGTGTGGCGAACCGGGTACCGTATTCGTGACCCATTTCACGCCCTGGGGCGATCCGGCAGAAAACAACAACGGCTTCCACGGCAGAGACTGCCAGGGTCTGACCTTCCGCAGCATCACCTGGACCACCGACAATCCCATCAATTGTGCCGGACGAGTCACCTCTGTGGACAACGAACACCACTGCTATGAGGTGGACATTGATCCCCAGTTCCCCATCACTGGCTGGGAGCACTTCTGGGGCACCGACACCTGCGACGAGGAAGGCACGCCGGACTATGTGATCGAGACCTACGACCGGATCACAACGGAGGAGCTGACCGACGAGAACGGCAACAAACGGGTCAAATACACCGGCACCAAATACGAGCACCTGGGGAACAACCACATCCGTGTGTTCATGCCGGCAGACCGGGATCTGTCCCGCCTTACCGTGGGGCATCGTGTGCTGTACCGCTATATGATCTATGGTGCGACCGTGTACCATTTTGCCGGGTGTCATGATGTGCTGCTGCAGCATATCGAGATCCAGCGTACCTCCGGGATGGGTGCCATCATTGCCCCTCGTTCGTCCAACTTCACCTTTGATGATTTCAATATCCGTCTGGCAAAGGACGACCACGCCCTGTACGCCTCCGGTGCCGATGGGATCCACATCACAGGTCTGTCGGGGTATCTCCACATGAAGGACTGCGACTTCTTGGGTCTAGGGGACGATGCACTGAATATCCACAGCACCGCCGGGGAAGTGGAAGACTTCGATCCTGCCACCGGTACGATGCCCTGTATTTATCGCCACCGTGCCATGGAGCCGGATAAGCTGGGGCCCCTGTGGGCACAAGGCGGAGACTGGCTGGTGGTCTACGACAGAGAGACCTTTCTGCAAAAGGGCAGAGTGCTGTTGCGTGATTACCACGACAGTACAGCATATGTGGAAAAGGTGGAAGGTCAGGTAGCCAAAGGGGACATTCTTGCCAACGAGACCTTCTTTGCTTCCGTGCATCTGGACAACTGCACCGTCACCCACACCAGAGCCAGAGGGTTCCTTTTGCAATCCTGGAATATGCTGGTGGAAAACTGCAAGATCTACGGTATGTCGTTGCCGGGCATCATCGTTTCCCCGGACATCCGGGTGTGGTATGAGGTGGGGCCGTCCAAGAATGTGGAGATCCGGAACTGCACCTTCTCCAAGTGTGGGATCAATGGCAGTGCTGCCAACATGGGTGCCATCGTGGTCAAGGCCAGCCACGACGTAGATGCGGACAACTACCCCGCCGGTGTCCATGACGGCGTACACATCCACCACAACCTGTTCCAAAACTGCGGCAACAGCGGTATCTTCGTCAATGCGGCCAAGAACGTGCGCATCCACGACAACCGGTTCGAAAACTGCTCCTGCAAGCGGTTCAGCGAAAAGGTGGACACGAACCTATACGATATTATGCTCAGAAGATGTGAAAATAGTACCTCCGCAGACAACACCACCACCAAGGATGCACAGTGGCTGGAAAAGTGGGAAGAATGCGTAGAGTGATATAATTTAGACATAGAAAAAAGCCAGGCTACCAAAAAGCAGCTTGGCTTTTGTTCTGCTTACGAAAAGGGAATGGGATAATCCCCGTAGCCCATACAACAGGACAGACCGTGCAGCGAATCCTGTTGCAGCTGCAGAAGTCCCACCAGCAGCGCTAAGACCGTGTGGTATTCTTCCCGGATGTCGTAGGTGTTGCCCAGCACCTTGTGCTTGGAGTGCTTTTCCACGATCAGCCCACCGTCTCGCAGGGTGTCCAGTGCCGACTGCAATGCGTCCGGGGAAAGGTGCAGTTTTTCCTTTAGCTCATCAAAGCTGCTGTCGCTCATGGACAGGATCCCCAGCACTACCGCAAAGGTGTTCGGCTGAGAGAGCAGCGAAAAAAATCGAGTCGCCAGCGGGAGCATATCCGGGGTCACCTGCTCAAAAAAGCCACGGGTCAGAATGGCACCAAAGCCCTTGCCGTCCAGCAGAGACACGCCGCCTTCCCCGGTGATATGGATCGGTTCGGGAGATTCTTCGACCGGTGCCTTGCCACGCAGATTGCCGCAGGAGATCCCGTGGTGGGCATAGGCAAAGAGCCGCCAGGCACTGCGAAAGCTGTCTTCGCTCATCTGTGGCAGCGTGGCGACCTTGCGGAAACACATCTCATGCAGGTCGCCGTTTTGGGCGGCGTCGCCATAGAAAAGCTGATCGATGGTCACCTGTAGTGTTTCTGCCAATAGCGGCAGCAGGGAAGTATCCGGCTGGCTGGCGCCCGTTTCCCATTTGGAGATGGCCTGCGGGGACAAATGTAGCATCTCCGAAAGCTGCTCCTGGGTCAGCCCCATACGTTTGCGGTATTCGGCAATGTTTTTTGCCATGGTAGTAGTAGACATACTGTTCCTCCGTATCCGGTTGGTGTTGTACACAGTATAGCACAACCGGCGCTTTGGGTCAATGGAGACATTTTTGATTTGGACAAATGTGGGTTGTTGTATGGTGTGGGAGATAAAACTGTGGTTGGATTTTGGTATAGAAAAAACCTTCCCGACCATTAGGCAAGGAAGGTTTTCCTCATTCCTCTTTCCAACTCAGCCACAGCGCAAGCCCCAGCGGCAGCCACGTGCACCAGATGCTTTTCTGCCCCAGCATATGCCAGAGCAGATACATTCCCGTGATCCCACAGTGGAACGACAACAGCGTGCAGCCGTAGAACCGCAGCCGCAGCTTGGCATTCTTTCGGCCATCCGCCGTCTTGTCGGTGCAGTAGGTGTACAGACCCGTGACGAATTGCCGGTAGTTGTTGGTGGAGAACGTGTTGGCGCTGACGAGGCCGGGAAGCCCACCAAAGCTGCACCACTGGGTCGCCATGGCAAAGGACAGGGGACATAGCCCCAACAGGGGTGGCAGCGGCGGCAAAAAACATAGTACCAGCGCTGCTATGGCATCCACCAGCATGGCGAACCGCTGCTTTTGCCGCACCGGCCGCTTGGCGATCCATAAAGTCAGCAGGATCCCCAAGGTGTACGCCGCCAGGTTCGCCAGCCGCTGCAGCAGAGTGACTGTGTCCCATTCCAGCAGGCTGCGGACGATCATGATCAGATTGTTGGTCTGGGCTGAACCAAAGGTATTGGCAAATTGCAGCAGGGCATAGATCCCAAAGCAGCCGCCCACAAACGCCATCACATAATGGAGCCGGGCCTGCCATTTCACGTCGTCATACATAGCCACTCACGCATTTGCAGACACACGGTCGGCGGCAGGCGTGGTGATCCGGTCGGTCAGGATCGTCACCTTGTCTCCCGAAACCATGGCAAGTCCGTCACCGATGGCAGCCCGAAGCACCGTTTGTCCGGCCAATGCGGCAGTCACATCTCCGGCCGCCACTGCCATCAGTGCATCCGTGTGGCCGGGATGGATACCGATGCTGCCGCCGCATTTTTGCTTTTGTCCGTCCGGAATGGTGAACCGCAGTGCATCACAGGTGCAGGTGGTCGTCTGTCCGTCCGGTACGATCAGGGTCAGGGTAATCGTTTTTTCCATAGGCCATCAACCTTTGGCAGCTGCCCACACGTCGTCGATGGTACCAGCCATCAGGAAGGCAGACTCCGGCAGATCGTCGCATTCCCCACCTAAGATGGCTTCAAATCCGGCGATGGTATCGTTGACACGGACGTATTTGCCCTGGATACCGGTAAAACCTTCGGCCACGTGGAAGGGCTGGCTCATGAACCGCTGTACCCGACGGGCATTGCGGACGGCCATTTTGTCTTCCTCCGACAGCTCATCCATACCCAGAATGGCGATGATGTCCTGCAGTTCGTTATACCGCTGTAGCACCCGGGTCACTTCCTTGGCACAGCGATAGTGTCTGTCTCCCACCACATCGGGCGACAGCATTCTGGAACCGGATTCCAGCGGTGATACAGCCGGATAGATCCCCAGCTCCACGATGCTACGGGACAGCACAGTGGTGGCGTCCAGGTGAGAGAAGGTGGTGGCAGGGGCCGGGTCGGTCAGGTCGTCTGCCGGTACGTAAATGGCCTGCACCGAGGTGATGGAGCCACTATGTGTGGATACGATCCGTTCCTGCAGCTTCCCCATTTCGGAGGCCAGCGTCGGCTGATATCCCACAGCAGAGGGCATCCGTCCCAGCAGGGCAGAGACCTCCGAACCGGCCTGGGTGAACCGGAAGATGTTGTCGATGAATAGCAGGATATCCTTGTGGCTGTTTTCCCGGAAGTATTCGGCCATGGTCAGACCAGCCAGTGGCACACGGAGTCGGGCACCGGCAGTCTCGTTCATCTGCCCGAAGACCAATGCCGTTTTGTCCAGCACCCCGGACTGCTTCATCTCGTTCCACAGGTCATTACCTTCACGGGAACGTTCCCCCACACCGGCGAATACGGAATATCCGTCGTGCTCGAAGGCGATGTTCCGGATCAGCTCCATGATCAGCACGGTCTTGCCTACACCGGCACCACCGAACAGACCGATCTTGCCACCTTTGGCGTAGGGTGTCATCAGGTCAATGACCTTGATCCCAGTCTCCAGAATTTCGCCGGCGGTCACGATGTCCGTGAAGGCCGGTGCCGGATGGTGGATGGGCCAGCGTTCTTCCGTGACGATCTCCCCGGCACGGTCGATGGGTTCGCCGGTCACATTGGTCATCCGACCCAGGGTGCCACTGCCTACCGGAACGGTAATGGGCGAACCGGTGTCGATGGCAGTCATACCACGTGAAAGACCGTCGGTGGGCGACATGGCAATGCACCGCACTTCATTCTGGCTCAGGTGCTGCAGGACCTCCAGGGTGAAGGTCGCTTTTTCGGTGGGGATCACCACCGCATGAAATATATCCGGCAGGGCCAGGTCGGCGAACATGATGTCCACCACCGGGCCATTGATCCGGGTGATAATGCCTTTTGCATCTTTTGGCATAATTTGCTCCTTTTACAGAAAATCAGAGAACCGAAAACGCACCATAAAGGCTGCCACATGGGGGCTCTTTGGTGCGTCTGCAGTGTGTATGAAATCGGCAAGCGTGTGCCCCATACCGCTGCCTTCCGATTTTGATATCCTATTCCTCTATGAATCCGCCGGCGGTCTCGATCACACTGGAGGTGACGTCGCTCTGGCGTTTGCGGCTGATGGCAGATTCCAGCTCTGCTGCCGATTCCTCTGCGTTGTCAAAGGCCGAACGCATGGCGATCAGGGTCGCAGCCTGATTCCCGGCACCGGCTTCCAGCATATGGCTGTAAAAATCCGCTTGCAGACAGGTACGGGCAGCTGCCTGTAGTACCGTTTCTCGATCCGGCACATACAGCTCTGTGGAAACCGTTGCCTTTTTGCGGCAGTTGCTCGAGCAGCTGCTCTGGTTTTCCACAGGTTCTGTTTTCATCTCCGGCGAGGAAAGCGGCAAGAGACAGTGGGTCGTTGGCACCTGGGTGAGCATATTGACGAATCTTTGATACACCAACACCACCGCAGAAACAGCACCGGTCTCGTACAACGATGTGATCTCGTCCAGCAGTGCCATGCAGTCTTCGTACCGCAGATTGTCCGGCAGCACCAGCGACTTGTAGATGGGCTGAGCCGTGCTCTCGTAATGGGCAATGGCGTGCTTGCCTGCCACGATGAACAGCTTGTCCTTTTGGTCCTTGGCCAGCACCGTATTCGTGTAGCTGTACAGCTCGATGTTGTAGCCGCCACACAGTCCCCGGTTGGCCCCCAGCAGCACATAGCACACCGGTGCATCCGGGTTCTGGCAGGGGAACATGGTCGTAAGATCGCTGCCGAATCGGTCGATCATCTGCTGACACAGGGACTGATAGGCAGAAAAGCTCTGCAGTGCGCTGTTCAGACGGTTCAGCTTGGCAGCGGATACCGTCTTCATGGCACCGGCAAGCTGTCCTGTCATCTGGATGCTGTGCAGGTGCTTTTTCAGTTCCAAGAGACTGGCCATATCATGCTACCTCACTTGCGGCAGAGGCGGCTGTCTCATAGGAAGCAATGGCACCACGCAGCTCGTCCTTTTCGGCATCGGACAGCTTTTTACCGCTTTGCAGTGCTGCGGTCACCGTGGGGTAATGGGTCTGGATGTGCAAGGCCAGGCGTGTGGCGTAGGTCTCCATATCGTCCGGTTCCACATGGTCAGCCAGTCCTTCCGATACGGCAAAGAGCAGCAGCACCTGTTCCCAGTCCGGCAGCGGTGTGAACCGACCTTGCAGCAGTGCCGCCATCATACGACGACCACTGTCCAGCACCTTTTTGGTGGATGCATCTACATCGGAGCCAAACTGGGTGAAGCCGGCCAGCTCCCGGTATTGTGCCAGATCCATACGCAGTCGGCCGGACACCTGCTTCATCAGCTTGGTCTGTGCCGCACTGCCTACACGGGACACCGACAGCCCCACATTGACTGCCGGACGCTGTCCTTCGTTGAACAGGTCGGCGTCTAAGAAGATCTGCCCGTCGGTGATGGAGATCACGTTGGTGGGGATGTACGCAGAAATGTCGCCGGCCTGGGTCTCGATAATGGGCAGTGCCGTCATGGAACCGCCACCCAGTTCCGGAGAAAGCTGTGCTGCCCGTTCCAGCAGTCGGGAGTGCAGATAGAACACGTCCCCGGGATAGGCTTCACGACCGGAAGGACGATGCAGCAGCAGGGAAAGCTCCCGGTACGCCACAGCGTGCTTGGACAGGTCGTCGTACACGATCAGTACATCCTTGCCCTGGTACATGAAATATTCTGCCATAGCAGCACCGGCGAAGGGTGCGATATATTGGATGGAAGCAGAGGAGGACGCAGAGGCACACACCAACGTGGTGTATTCCATAGCGCCGTACTGTACCAGTCTGTCCCGGATCTCGGCGATGGTGGTGTCCTTCTGCCCGATGGCAACGTAGATACAAATGGTCCCGGTGCCCTTTTGGTTGATGATGGTGTCGATGGCGATGGAGGACTTGCCGGTCTGCCGGTCGCCAATGATCAGCTCACGCTGGCCTCTGCCAATGGGTACCAGTGCATCGATGGCCTTGATCCCCGTGTGCATGGGACGGGAGACGGCGGCACGATCGGGAATGGAGGGTGCGGCACATTCGATGGGTCGGCGTTCCTGGGTCCAGATACGACCCTTGCCGTCCAGAGAATGGCCCAGCGGGTCTACCACACGACCCAGCAGCTCTTCGCCTACCGGTACGCTGGCGATACGACCCACACGGCGTACCCGGCTGCCGCTTTCGATGTGCTCATACCGGCCATAGATGATACAGCCGATGCGATCCGGTTCGATGTCCAGCACCATGCCCCGTTCGCCGCATTCGAACTCGATGACCTCACCGTACATGATGTCGGCAAGCCCATCCAGCCAGCAGATCCCATCGGATATGCTGATGACACGACCCAGCTGGAATTCGCTGACGGTGGGTTCCTGTTCGGTCATCCCACGAGTCAGATCGGTAAGGAGCTTTTGGGCATCCTCTTCACCGGTGATATCCTGCTTCTCCAGGGTATGGCGCAGCTGATACAGTCGATCGGCCACGGTCATGTCGTAGATGGTATCGCCGACCCGCAGCCGAAAACCGCCGATCAGCGTGGGATCCGTCTTGACCCAATAGGACGCCTTCCCACCAACGGCTTCCAGCAGTGCCGTGGCCTTGGCGCCGATGCGATCCACAATGGCCTGATCCAGGGGAAAAGCGGAGGTCAGGGTCACGTACAGCACATCCTTGCGCCGCAGGTACGCCATGTCACCGGGCGTGATCTCCATTCTTTCCATGATCCGTTCGGCGATCTCCGGCTCCTTGGCACGGATGGCAGAGACATATGGCTCCTCTGTCAGCATGGTCTGGATGTGATCCAGCAGCCGTGTAACGTACCGTTCCTTGACGTCCAGCAGCATTTCCCGGCGCAGATCCTCAATGGTGTCTTCGGTCTGGCGGCGCATGATACCGGCGGAGTTTTCCGCATTCTGGTGGATCTTCTCGATCTCGGCCTTTACGGTGTCGGGCAGCTCGTCCGAATACCGCTCCGGCAAAGTGGGAACGGGCATATCCGTCTGCTCCAATCGTTCCGCTTCCGTTAAGGCTGCATCGATCCGTTCCCGACGACCCCGAAAGATCCGCACGATGGACTTGCCAAACAGCAGCAGGATGATAGCAGCTAAGATGGCAAAATTGATAAGTTGATAAACAAATTGCAGCATTTCGTTCCTTTATCAGGACAACAGCGAGGAGGCATACAGCTTTGCGAGCGTCTCCATCTGCTCGTCCAGAACTTTTTCGATATTTAGAGATTCCTCTTCCAACTGCGCCACGTGCAGATCCAGCAGCTGGTTTTGCTTTTTGTGGGTGACGGAGACCAGTGTCTCTGCATCCTTATGGGCTTTGGCGATCTCTGTCTGCACCAGATCGGCCAGATGACGCTGTTCCTCCACACGAAAGGCGGCCAGCGCTTCGTCAGCTTCTGCCAGAGCCTGGGTGTGCGCTTCCTGCTTCTGCTGTGCATTCCGGATCTTTTCCTGTCGCTGGTCCATGACGGCAAACAGGGGACGGAACAGAAACCGGTTCACGATGAACACGAACAGGCAAAAGCAGATCACGGTCCAGAGCAGGACCGATACTTGAATGGTCACGATGTGCCTCCTTAGATCTTGGAAGCCAGAATGAAGCCGATCAGCAGGCCGTAAATGGTCAGTGCTTCCATCAGGGACAGAGCGATGATCAGAGTAGAACGAATATCGCCAGCAGCGTCAGGCTGACGGGCAATGCTTTCCATAGCGGCTTTGGCGGCAAGACCCTGACCGATGGCCGGGAAAATGGTGCTGACGGCAATGGCGAGAGCAGCGGCAAGAGCGATAATAGCGGAACTATCCATGGTTGTATTCTCCTTTTGGATGATAAAAATTGTTTGGTTTTCTTATTCTACTTCGATGGTTTCCTGCAGATAGATGGAAGTCAGCATGGTGAAGACCAGCGCCTGGATGGCACAGAACAGACAGGACAGCGCCATCATCAGTACCGGTGCACCAATGGGAAGCAGATCGTACAGATTGTGTGTGACCGTTTCTTCGCCGAAGACGTTACCGAACAGACGGAGCGCCAGGGAAGCCGGTTTGATGAATTCGTCCAGCACCGTCAGCGGCAGCATCACCACGATGGGACTGACGAACCGCTTGAAGTAGTGCTTGGCGCCTACCCGCAGGCCGGAGATCTGGATGAAGAAGAAGGTGCATACGCCCAGACCCAGCGTGACAGACAGGGAAGATGTGGGTGCCTTGAAATAGTCCGTCAGACCAACACCGGGAATCAGACCCAGATAGTTGGCGAAAATGATGAATATAAATAGGGAACCCAGATAGTAGAAGTATTTGCGTGTGTGTTTTTTGCCGATGATCCCGGAGAAAAAGTTATCCAGATATTCGACACCGGTCTCGACCATATTTTGGAAGACACCCGGTCGTTCCTTGAGATTGTGGGTCGCAATGCAGGACAGCACCAGCACGATGGCAAGCAGGGCCCACATGGCAACGACCTCTCCGGTCACATCCAGGATACCACCCAAATGGATGATCACCTCGGATTCTTCTCCCATTCAGGAATCGCCTCCTTTAGCGTTATTGGAATTTGTTGTAGATGACGGTTCGATTGGTTCCTCTTGCGCCGGCGCTGTGGTACCGGACTGCTTCGGGGCTGCACCAAGCTTTTGCAGGAGCCGGAACGTGAAGAAAAACATGGGCAGCGTCAGTCCCACGCAGGCACCAGCCAAAGGCCAGAGTCGTTCCCAAGGCAGGTACGGCGATACCAGATACACCAGCACCAGATACCCCACGCTCAGTACCATGCGCAGTACGGGGATCAGCGAAAGCGTAGTGGTGCCGGAGACAGCGGCTTTGGCTGTGAGCCTTGCATTGATCCAGGCAATGAGGATCCCGGGCAGTGCAGCTGCGATACAGCCGACAATGGGATGGGTCAAAGAAATGCACCTCCTTTGGTTGCACATTTCTCACTGAATGACAACCGTAACATCTGTTTTCATATTATAGCACCGTTCCACGAAAAAAGCAACATAATAGGAAGATTTTCAGCAGTTTCCAGTATTCTACCCATGTGTATCGAATTGGTTTTAGATGAAATTTTAAGGCAAAAAGAGACCTCTCCGGAGAGAGATCTCTTTTTGTATACCGAAAACCCCCGGCTAGGCCGGGGAGTTCAGGAAAGGTTACAC
>CAZLED010000010.1:0-43804 GCA_964558485.1 uncultured Ruminococcus sp.
TCAGGCCCTTGTCATACAGCCGCTGGAACACTTCCCGCACGGCCTTGGAGCAGCCTTCGTCCAATGTGAAGCGTTCTCTGGACCAGTCGCAGGAGGAGCCCATCTTCTTGAGCTGTTCAATGATACGGCCGCCGTACTGTTCCTTCCACGCCCATGCTCGCTCTAAGAAGCCGTCACGACCGAGATCTTCCTTGGTCAGGCCTTCCTTGCGCATGGCTTCCACGATCTTGGCTTCGGTGGCAATGGACGCATGGTCGGTGCCGGGCAGCCACAGGGTGGAGAAGCCCTTCATTCTCTTATACCGGATCAGGATATCCTGCAGGGTATTGTCCAGGGCATGACCCATGTGGAGCTGACCGGTGATGTTCGGCGGCGGAATAACGATGGAATAGTGGGGTTTCGATTTGTCGATCTTTGGGGTAAAGAGACCTTCGTCGCACCAGGACTGATAGATCCGGCCTTCAAAATCCGACGGATCATAGGTCTTTGGCAGTTCTTTCTTCATGTTGTATATACCTCGTTTGGTTGGATTTCGTTTGCTTAGGGTGTAAGAGAATCAAAAAATCCCGATATCGACAGTCATATGACCATCGACATCAGGACGCAAAACACGTGGTACCACCCGATTTCGTCCGCAAAAACACACGGACGCACTCACTGAAGGGACCATACGATCCCCGCTCTCTGTAACGGGAGAACCCGGCTTTGGGTACGCATCATGGCCACCGACCAAGACTTCCCACAAAGCGGCTCCGGGACTACTTCGACCACCGGTCTGCACGAGATTTCCACCACGCACTCGCTCTCTGCACCAGACTCTGACAGTGTACTACTTCCCATCCACGCCTATTTTGGAATGATTTCTACTGGAACTATAGAGATAGTATAGCACAAAAACGTAGGCTTGTCAAGAGGGGTAGCGAAGATTTTTCACCGATGGGCAAAGGCAGAAGCTGTGCTTTGCAAAGTCAGAAGTTAGAGGGCAGAAGGCAGATAGTGTGGTACGTTGGTGTTGCTGACAACAATTTTGGAACATTCGTAAAACAATACCTAAAATTATAGGATACCCAAAAACCTGTAGGGAACTGCCTTGGCTGTTCCGTGCGGCAGCAATACGTTTGGGGCGCAGGGTGAAGTTTGGTTTGGGTGGACATTGTGCGTCTGACATCTGACTTCTGACTTCTGAATTTGCCAATGTTGGCTGCCGCACGGAACGGTCAAGACCGTTCCCTACAGATTTTTAGTGAATGCTATGGTTTTGGTTTGGGTGGACGTTGGACTTCTGACTTCTTACGTCTGAATTCTGAATTTGCGCAAGCACGACTTCTGACTTTGCATACTATTGACACAGCAAGCAGAATGTGCTATAATATGACCGTAATCGATACATACATGACGGCTGTCTCAGTGAATCCCGTAGCAACCTAAGCCTGCAAAGGCAAAGGGGACCTGCGTGTCTCCCACTGGGCGAAAAACGTTTCATCCCCTTCCTTTTGCAGGACTTTTCTACGAAAGGAGGTTGTGAAATGGAAACTTTAACTCTTGTAGTAGTGATTCTGCAAGTTCTCGGGGCAGTACTTAGCATTGTTTTACGATGCTATCAGCTGCGCAATGAAGCTCGCAAGAAAGATCAGACAAATTCTGCAAAAGAAAAAAGTGAGCCGTCTGCGACCATCAGAGTAGCTCACTTAAGTGAAAGTGGATTAGATATTTTCGATATATCTGTCCATTAAATTTAAGGGATTCATTCTGAGGCAGCCGTTGTATCGGTTGCCGGTAGAGGGGAGTATTTGCACTACTTCCCTCTGCTGTTATTATAGCACCTTTTTGTGCGCTTGTCAAGAGAGAAAATATTGATTTTTATGGGGCAGCGTATGTTGTCGTAGCTGACACATGGAACCACGGTGGTCACCACCCATTTTCTTTTTCCAAAACAAAATTCCGTTCCCCTATTGCAAAACCGCACCAAATCTGGTACAATACTGTCGTACAATATATATACCCGAAAGGATACCAAAACAATGGATATGGAAAACAAAGTCCTTGCTTCTGTTGGGGGCAAGAACATCACCGAACAAGACGTGACCATGGCAATCATGCAGATGGGTCAGAGAGGTCAGAATTACAACAATCCTCAGGGCAGAGCCATGATCTTAGACCAGCTCATCTCCCGGAAGCTCTTCCTCATGGATGCACAGCGCAACCTGTACGAAAGAGAACCGGCCTTCAAGGAACAGCTCACCCGTGTGAAGGAAGATATGCTCACCAGCTATGCCATGCAGAAGGCACTGGAAAAGGTTCGTGTCACCGAAGAGGAAGCCAAGAAGTATTATGACGAGCACAAGGATCAGTTCGTCGCTGGTCTGACCTTCAACGCCAGCCACATTCTGGTGGACAGCGAAGACAAGGCAAACGAGCTGCTGGGTCAGATCAAGGCTGGGGAGATCACCTTTGCCGAAGCGGCCGAAAAGCACAGCTCCTGTCCCTCTGGGAAGAACGGCGGTAACCTGGGCGACTTTAGCCAGGGACAGATGGTGCCGGAATTCGAAAACGCCTGCGCTGCTATGGAAGTTGGCGAGATCTCCGCACCGGTACAGACCCAGTTCGGCTACCACCTGATCCAGCTGAACAAGAAGGAAGAAGGCGGCGAAATGTCCTATGAGGAAGTGAAGGCCGACCTGATGAATGCCCTGAAGGAAGAAAAGCAGCAGGCCGCCTACCAGAGCAAGGTAAACCAGCTGCAGATCCTGTATCCTGTAGACAGATTCTAAGCATTTGCACCGCTGCTGACGCTTGCGTCTTCAGCCAGTCACGATACCAAAAGACCAAAGGAGGGTGGATATGGATATACAAACGACACTGAATTTCAACGAGAAAAAAGGGTTCATATGCGATATGGACGGCGTGATCTACCACGGAAACAAGGTTTTGCCCGGCGTGGCAGAATTCATCCAGTGGCTCCACGACGAACAGAAGGAATACCTGTTTCTCACCAACAACAGCGGCTATACCCCAAAGGAGCTGCAGCAGAAGTTAGCACGGATGGGTCTGGATGTACCGGAAGAGCATTTTTACACCAGTGCACTGGCAACGGCTGCTTTTCTGCGGGAACAGGCACCGGGCTGCTCGGTCTTTGCCATTGGGGAAGCCGGACTGCTCAACGCCTTATACGATGCCGGGATCACCATGAACGATGTGAACCCCGATTATGTGGTGGTGGGCGAAGGACGCACCTATTCCCTGGAGACCCTGACCAGAGCCACCAATCTGGTGCTGCAGGGTGCCAAGCTCATCGGCTGCAACTCGGACGTGTCCGGCCCCATTGAGAGCGGTATCGCACCGGCCTGCAAAGCCCTGATCGCACCCATCGAAATGGCCACCGGCAAGCAGGCCTACTTCTGCGGCAAGCCCAATCCGCTGATGATGCGCACGGGATTGAAGCTGCTGGGCTGCCACTCCGGTGAAGCTGTCATGGTTGGCGACCGGATGGACACCGACGTGATCTCCGGCCTGGAAAGCGGTATGTCCACGGTGCTGGTGATGACCGGTGTATCCACCAAGGAAACGCTGAGAACCTATGCATACCGGCCTACGGTAGTGCTGGAAGGCGTGGGCGACATTCCCATGCTGGCACGGGAGCAGAAAAAGTAAGAAGTTTGTAATAAGAAGTAAGAAGTGGACGAAGCTGGCTGTGCGACCGCATACGGTTCGTTTGCTTCTTACTTTTTTGGTGGTGCCAATACACGGAAAGGAGACCATCATGCACGATATCTGGAACCCCTGGCACGGCTGTGTCAAATGCAGCGAAGGCTGTGCCCACTGCTATATGTACTACCTCGACCGGATGCGGGGTGCCGATGGTGCTGCCATTTACAAGACCAAGGCCGGCTTTTCCTATCCGCTGCAAAAGGATCGCCATGGTCGATACAAGGTCCGCAGTGGGGAGCACATCCGGGTCTGCATGACCTCGGACTTTTTCTTAGAGGAAGCCGACCCCTGGCGTGACGAAGCGTGGGACATTATCCACAGCCGACCGGACGTGGTGTTTTTTCTCCTGACCAAACGGCCGGAACGGGTGGAAGCCCATTTGCCCTCCGACTGGGGTGACGGCTGGCACAATGTGTTTTTCAACGTGACCTGCGAAAACCAGCGCAGAGCCGACGAACGGATCCCCATTTTGCATTCCCTTCCCTTTCGGTACAAGGGCATTATGTGTGCGCCCTTCATCGGTCCCATTTCTATCGAGAAATATTTGGACGAAGGACAGATCCGGCAGGTGATCTGCGGTAGCGAAAACTACGACGGTGCCCGACCCTGCAACTTCGATTGGGTGAAGTCCTTGTACAGCCAATGTGTGTCCCGGAACATCACCTTCTCCTTCATCGAGACCGGCACCCATTTTATCAAGGACGGCAAGCATTACCATATGCCCGACAAGCAGTTGCAAAGTCGGATGGCGTACAAGTCCGGGATGCGTTACCAAGGGTCTCCCATTCCCTTCACCTACACAGACAACCTGGGCTTTCCCATTCCCAGGGAAAATCTGTACGAGCCCTATTTTGGTCCTCACTGTCAGGAATGCGGCAGCCGGACGATCTGCAACGGGTGTGCCCAATGCAGCAAGTGTGCTGGCAACAGGTGTGCTGGCGTAAATACCACAGAACGATAACAAAAAACCGGCGCATATGTACGTCGGTTTTTTTGTATGTGCAGCTTATGCGTTGATGCTGTAGATCACGGCAGAGTCAAAGGTGATGCCGGTGCTGTGGGCTTCGATCAGTGCGGTGTAGTCCTCCTGGCGCAGGGCAGAATCCGCATCGGCTTTCCAGGCAGGTCCACCCTCTCCGGCATAATACATGATGTGGTAGCCGTAGTCGGTGTGGACAATGTCGGTGTCCCCTTCCTTGCGAACAGGATCGAACAGCCATGCGTCAAATTCCGTCACCATGTCGCCTTGGGACACGTGTTCGTACAGACCGCCGGTTGTCTGAGAGCCGGGGTCTTCGCTGAACTGGTAGACCAAAGCAGCAAAGGTATCCAGATCAAAGCCGGTGGATTGCCACTGTTCGTAGATGGTACCGGCAGCTTCCTCGGCCTTTTCCCCATAGGTCTCGTCGGTCAGCAGCAGATGGCGCACGTTCCGGGTGGGCGAATCGTCACGGGAAGCGGCGGAGGTCAGATAATACACATCGTAGGTCGCACCACCGGACGCATCGATCACAGTGGTATCTCCAGCCTTGGCAGAGAAGGCCCAATCGCTGGCGGCATTGCCCACGTTGGCGGTCACACCGGTCAATGTACCGGCAGACAGCACCACCTTGGCATCTGCTTCGCTCAGACCCTTCACGTCCATGTTGTAGGCAAGGATCGCATTTTCAAATTCTTCCTGGCTCGTTGCAGCAGCCATATTCTCGGCGCATTCCTTGGCAAGGGCAGCGGCTTCGGTGATGTTGCCCAGGGGATTGCCGTTTTCATCCGTTTCGATGAAGTCGTTCTGCTTCACGGTGCAGGTGATGAAGCCCACGTTCTGGTAGGAAGACTTGTGTGCTTCGTAGTATGCTTCATACTGGGCATCGGTGTAGGTCAGGCCGGTGTTGAACTGGTTGTAGTAGTTGCCGCTCAGCGTGACCAGCTCCAAGGCGTCCCGAATGTCGTCTTCCTTGACACCGGCACCAAACATGGCCATCAGGTAGGTCTCCATGGTGTAGCCCAGCTCTTTGGCGGACTCCTCCATGGCGGTGATGGTACCATCGATGGTGGTCATGTCTGCATCGGTCAAAGTCAGGCCTGCATCATGGGCCGCTTCACACAGCGCCAGCACCTCACCCACATAGGATTGGGTCAGGGTCGCCATATAGTCGAACCAGGTGATGCCGTTTTCTTCATCCGCATACTGGGACTTCAGCGTGTACTTGGTATCCAGACCCATCTGGGAGAAATAGGAAGCGTACTGGCTGTAGTTGGAGTAGAAGAAGTAGGTCATCATGGAGCCGTTGACGGTGTAGTTTTCACTTTGTGCCGCCACCTCACGACGGAGGAAATAGCCTCTGTCTGCCAGGTTGTTGTAGACCACCAATCCAATGACCAGGACTGCCACCACAGCTACGGCGATGGTGATGAGTATGGCATTGCGTTTTTCCTTGCGGCTGTCGGGTACGGTATTTTCCACAGCCGGATTTTGCATATCCATGGGTATAGAATGCTCCTTTCGTTTTGCATAAAACCTATAAATCAATATATTATAGCACGAAACGCCGCAGAATGCAACAGCTCTTGGGTGAAAACTATGTGAATTTTCCACAGGAAATCACACCAGCAAAAAAAGTGAAAAAAATTTGAGAAATTTCAAAAAACCCCTTGACAAACGAGGATAAATGTGGTATCATATATAAGCACCGAGCAAGAGAACAAAAACGAAAGCTCAGAGCAAGAAAATGCGCCATTAGCTCAGTGGATAGAGTGCCCGGCTACGAACCGGTAGGTCGCAGGTTCGAATCCTGCATGGCGCGCCATCAACCCGTGAGAACGAAAGTTTTCATGGGTTTTTTGTTGTTTTTTGATAAAGCTATGGCATGACCAATATCTCCGTATGAGAATGCACCGCGAAAGCCACTATAATATGCGAGTCCGTGATCGCATAACAAATCGCTATTTTCGGGATCATGCTATTAGCGATTTTTGCGCATTGACATTTTCGCTATTTCGTGTTATAATGATAGTACCTAAGAACAAGGAGGGATCGTGGTGACAACTGCTACCGCAACCGAAGTGCAGAACAATTTCGGTAAATTTCTGAAGCTGGTCCAGGAAGGACAGGAAATTGTGATCATGAAAAACGGCACTGAAATCGCACGGCTGATCTCCAAAGACCGTACCGTATCATTCCTTTCCGAAAGTCTGGTTGGTGTGCTTTCCTCCGATGTGGATGAAAAGAAGGCACGAGCAGAGAGGATGCGCCGTCATGAAAATCTTGATTGACACCAATGTGATTCTGGATGTTCTCTGCAACCGTCAGAATTTCGTAGAGGATTCTCTGAAGGTGTTCAAATACTGCGAAGCCAATCAGATCACCGGATATATTTCCGCATTGTCCATCCCGAACATTGTATATATCATGCGTAAGGAACTGGACAGCGAAAAAATCAAGGAAATTCTGACTACGCTCACATCCATATTCACCGTGGTCGATCTTCGTGAAAGCGACCTTTTGAAAGCAACCGATATGGATTTTTCGGATTGTGAGGATGCACTGCAGAGTGTCTGTGCTGCACGAGCGAAAGTGCATTTTATTGTTACCCACAACATCAAAGACTTCCAAAACAGCGCCATACCGGCAATCAAACCATCGGAACTCTTTGATAGGATCTGAAATCACACATGAGATCGTCCCAAAAGGCGATCTTTCTTTTTTATCAAAACCTTGCATGAAGAACTTGCTATCTCACCCCTTCTGTGCTATAATGTAGATGCAGTCCACGCACCGGACAGTGCATGATTCTTTTTTTATCGGAGGTTTTCTCATGGAACGCATTTGCAAGTTTTTGAAGGATGCCGAGACCTATTACCTGGCCACCGTAGAAGGTGACCAACCTCGTGTACGTCCATTTGGCACCGTAAACCTTTTTGAAGGCAAACTGTATATCCAGACGGGCAAGAAGAAGCCGGTAGCCAAACAGCTGGCCGCCAATCCGAAGGCAGAGCTGTGTGCCTTCCACAACGGTTCCTGGCTGCGGATCGCTGGGGAGCTGGTGGAAGACGACCGGGTAGAGGCCAAGAAGTCCATGCTGGATGCCTACCCCAATCTGCGTGGTATGTACGATGAGCACGACGACAACACCGAAGTGCTGTATTTCCGCAACGCCACCGCCACCATTTCTTCCTTCGCCGCCGCACCCGAAACGATCCAGTTCTGATATATCGTACATACTTCCCTGCCCCGGTAGGTCTTTGCTACTTTGGACAGGGAAATGTTTTACAGGATCTTTTTCAAGCAAAGGAGAACCGCAGGATGCACGATCTCTATGTACATTTTGCCAAATACGAAGACTGTCTTCGGGACAAAGAGCCGATCGATCTGATCTTCTTTTACACTTCCTTTCACTATATCACAAAGGGCTACGGCTACTTCGGGGATGTCCGACTGGGGCCGGGGCAGTACTTTTTTGCAGCCCAAAATTATTATGCCCACTATTATCCCGATCCAACGGAACCCTGGTCCTACTATTATTTTGATCTGTACGGCAAAGGTGTCAACGAGACCCTGACCGCCTATGGACTCGATATGGCACAACCCTACGGTGACTTTTTGTGCATGGACCAGATCCCACGACTGATGCAGCTCTTTTTGGAATGCACCAACCAGTACGCAGACAACCGGGCATTTCGGCACGCCATGGTGGATATGCTGCTGTCTCTGCACCAGGCACAGCCCATAGACCGGGATCCCCTCTCCAAAGCGTGGCGGCACGTAGAGGACATACGGGAATATATGCGGCAGAATATGCAGTATAAGATCTCCATGGAAGCGCTGGCACGGCAGTTTTTCCTCTCTCGGCAATACGTTCGCAATCTCTTTGTCCGCTATGAAAATATGTCTCCCAAGCAGTATCTGCAAAAGCTTCGCATGGAACGAGCCGAAGAGCTGCTGCTGCAAACCCGGTACGACATCACCATGATCGCCAATGCAGTGGGCTACAGCGACCCCTTTGCCTTCTCCCGTGCGTTCCGGCAATACACCGGTCTGTCTCCCACCCAATATCGACTCGACCACCACTGGTGACCGGCAGAGCCAATAGTACCTTTTTGCCATCCTTGCATACCTTTTTGCAATGTCATTTCCAATGGTCCTTGTGCTATAATACAACAGAGATCATAACAATCATGAGGTATGGAAACATGAAACAAAAATGGATCGCAGCTGCTATGCTGTGTGCCCTGTTGTTGTCATCCTGCGGTGAAAGTGCGGTCGAAACGGAAAGCACGACCACGCCGGATACAACAGTGACGGAGACCGAAACGAACGTAGAAGAACCCGCTGTATACCCCGGTACCCTGCAGGATCTGGGCGGCTACACCTTTACATTTCTCAATGTAGAGGACACCTTCTGGCCGGCAGCGCACCACGTTCTGGACTACGATGAGGACAGCGGTACCGCAACCAGCTCTGCTGTATTCTGGCGCAACCGGAGGGCCGAGGAAGATCTGAACATGACCATGGAAGTTGCAAAGGATTCTGTGCTGAACCTGTACAACATCATGCATACGGCGGTCATGGCAGGTGATGACATTTACGACGTGGCATATCTGTGTCTGCAGGGCTTCGGGCACACTTCCTTTGGGGCTGACGATGTGATGGACCTGATGTCCATTTCTACGATGCATCTGGACGAAGAATGGTGGAACCAGCAGTTCATCCAGGATGCGACCATCCAAGGCGAGCTGCGCACCACCGTGGACTACGTGAACCGGATGGGCTTTGTATACTGCAACAGTATGTTCTTCAACTACGACATGATGATCGACATGGGTCTGGAAGTGCCCTACGACCACGTACGGGAAGGTACATGGACCTATGATACCATGTTCGCCTATATGGCAAATGTGCCCTCTATGGGTACCCAGAGCACCTGGGAAGCCAAGCTGGATGGCGATGCTGTCTATGGCTTTGCCTGCGAGCACGAGGAAGGTCTCCTGGCACTGCTGGAAGGCTCCGGTATGTTTATGACCACCAAGGGTGAAGGGGACGTTCCCCAGATCCGTACAGACTACAACGTGCTGCTGGATGCCTACGATGCGCTGATCGCCGGTATGTCTCCCAAGGGCGCCTGCGTCATGGTCAACCTGCCGGAATTGCAGGCCACCCACATTTTCCAGCAGGGTCGTTGTATGTTCTACCCTGGATACATCGGGCTCAGCGATACGGCTGCTTTCCGGGATATGGATACCCGGTATGGGATCATTCCCATTCCCAAGCAGAACGCCGAGCAGGAGCAGTACCACAACAGCATCAGCAACTACACGCTGGCTATGAATATCCCGATCGTGGCTGCCGACCCGGAACGCACCGGATTGGTCATGGACTATCTGTCCTACCTGAGCTACAACGATGTGATCCCGGTGGTACAGGAAGCCATGTGCTACAAGGGACTGCGTGACGTAGACTCTATGGAAATGCTGGAGCTGATCCTGAAAACAGAGGTGCTGGACTTTGGCAACTGCGCCGGCATCACCAGCAAGTTCCTGACGGCGATCTGTGCAGACATTCCGGAAGGCAACAGCCGTTTTGCCTCCACCTTCGCCAGCCAGGAAAAGAGCATGAACGATAATCTCAACAAGCTTTTGCATATCGAAGAGTGATCTTCCCAAGTAAAACCCCGGCAGGTCTTTTGCACCGCTGGGGTTTTCTCTTTGCCGATGCATCGAAAAATGGGCCATCCTTGCAATTGTTTACACTTTATTCACACAAATGCCCCCCCAGTTCACATTTGTGTGGTATACTGCAGATAATTTTCAAAATCCATATACGAAATACGGGAGAGATTCTGCCATGAAAAAGAAATGTATCCTCACGCTGCTGCTGGCGGCACTGCTGCTGCAACCCATGGGACTCATCGGCTGTGCCGGAAACACCACGGAGACGGAGACCACTGTATCCACCGAGGCTGTGACCGAGACGTTGGGAGAAACGGCGCTGTCCGACGATCTGCCCGAGCGGGACTTTGCCGGTGCCGAATTCCGGATCCTGTCCTATGAGACCATCAACTGCAACGGGATCCATGTGGTGGAGGAGTCCACCGGCGAAGGGGTCAACGATGCCACCTTCAAGATCAACAACACCATCGAAGAACGGTTCAATGTGGTCATGACCGAGATACTGGATGCAGACCTGTGTCTGACCGGGATCCAGAAGACCATCTTAGCCGGTGACGACGCCGTGGAGCTGAACCTGCCCAACACCAACAGTGCCTTTGCCTTTTTGCAAAAGAGCTGCGTGCTGAACTACAATATGCTGCCCTACGTCGATCTGGACAAGCCCTATTGGGTCTCCTCCATGAACAAGGACGTTTCTATCGGTGGGCAGTACTACTATGCCTTTGGTGGGCTGGATCTGTCTCACCTGGACTACACCCACATGATGACCTTCTCCAAGGATATGGTAACCAACTATAGCTTGGAAAACTTCTACGATCTGGTGAAGGAAGGCAAGTGGACGCTGGACAAGATGGAAGAAGCCATGTCAGTGGTGTCCTATGACCCGGATGTGAAGAAGGACGAGCCCACGGACATCTACGGCTTCGTCGCCACACCCAAGCAGATCCTGCCCAACTTCTGGGAAGCCGCCGGTGCCAAGTCCATCGACAAGGATGAGAACGACAGCCTGTACTACGCTATCCCCGGCAACGAAAACTTTGCCACCATTGTAGACCATATCTTCACCCTACTGTGGGACACCGGCTATTGGAAGCAAACCAAGAGCGATACCGGCGTAGATGAAGATATGACCACGCTGATGGAGGAAGGCCGTATGCTGTTTGGCGACACCACCTTCCACTATGTAAAAACGCTGCGTGACATCGATGCCGACTTTGGTCTGCTCCCCTACCCCAAGTGGGACGACACCCAGAAGGATTACATGAGCCGTGCCGAAGGTGGGATCCGCTGCCCCATGGTGCCCATCACCGTCTCCGACCCGGAATATGTCAGCATCATCCTGGAAGCCCTGTCCTTCGCCGGATACACGGAGCTTGTGCCGGCCTACTTTGACGAAGGTCTGAAGGGCAAGGTCAGCCGGGACGAGGAATCTGCCGAAATGTTGGATATCATCTACGACTCACGGGTATATGACCTGGGCGACTGCATCTGGGTCAGCGACATCCGGGACGGCTTCATCCTGTCTATGTTCAAGAACAATAACCGGGAGCTTGCCTCCACAGTGGAGAAAAACCGCAACAAGATCGAGACCGAGCTTGCCGAAGCTATGGAGATCGCCAATCAGTAAGGAATCTGAAAAAACACAGTCTTCGTGCCATCGCCTATGGCATCGGGGCTGTGTTTTCTGTTTGGATATCCGGCAATGCTGCGGTCCGGTACAGAAAAAGATCCGCATCCTATGGAAACCATAGCAATACGGATCTTTTAAGCAGTTCTCTTATTTCTTGTTCTGATCGGCCTTCTTGTCCAGAGCCACGTTGCGGAAGTATACCACCAGGTTCAGGGACACGATCACCAGGTTCAGGATGTAGAATGCCAGAACCAGCCAGTCGATGGTGGGAGCCATGACCTTTGCGATGATACCAGCGATGTAACCGGTGATGATCAGCAGAATGAACCACAGGCTGGTGCCCTTGGCCGTGCCGGCTTTGTATGCCTTGGTCAGGTTCATAGGCCAGGACAGACCGAAGCAGATCAGCATAATGATCTCAAAAATACTCTTTCCCATGTCAGATCTCCTTATATTGTATTTTTTCACACATCTTATAGCATACCAAATTTTTGGCAAAAACGCAACCTTTCGTAAGTTATCTGCACATCTTGTGTGAAATTTACATTTATTTTACTTATTTAAGGCAGCCCACTACTTTTTTATGTGGTATAATGAAGCATAAGCTATGCCACACAAAAGGAGGAACACCATGACCCGTGTGCTGATCGTAGAGGACGACCCTATGGTGACGATGATACTGGGGCAATATGTAGAGCGGCAGAAGGGCTTTTCGGTGGCCGGCACCTGCGGCGATGGAGAAGCTGCCCTTGCCTTTCTCACCAAAGATCCGGTGCCGCTGGTGCTGCTGGACGTACATATGCCCGGCATGGATGGCTTCACCCTGCTCCGGGAGCTGCGGTACCGGCAGATCGACACGGACGTGATCTTTGTCACGGCTGCCAACGACCGCACCTCTCTCACCCAGGCTTTGCGTGGTGGCTGCGTGGATTATCTGGTAAAGCCCTTTCCCTATGAGCGGTTCTGCCTTGCCATGGAAAAATACACGACCCTGGCCACGGCGCTGCAGTCCGGCGATACCTTTGGGCAAAAGGCCATCGATCGGCTGTCCGACACCGCTTTGCGCAAGACCGGCGACCATCCACCCAAGGGTATCCAGGAGAAGACTCTGGTTCGCATTGTCCAATTTTTAGAAGACAACAGCGGCACCTGTCTCACCGGTGAGGAGATCGCATCCCATGTGGGGCTGACCAGCGTGACCGTGCGGCGGTATATGCGTTACCTGGAGGTCAGCGGCAAGGTCACCGGAGAAATGGACTACACCACCGGCGGCCGTCCCTGTATGCGCTACCAGCTGTGAAAACCGGCGTTATTCTTCCTTGTCCCGTACCTGGCGACAGATCTCCGCATCCTTGCGAAACAGAGCAGACAGAGCCGTAACGCTTTGGTTCATCTGCTCTTTTTCTTCGCTGTTCAGGTTTTGCATAGCACGAAGCACCTCGTGGACCAGCTCCCCGATCATGGTCTCTAAGTATTCCCGGCCGGCATGGGTGATGTAACTATAGACCTGCCGCCGGTTCTCCCGGTTGTGGGTGCGGATCACGTATTCCTTGTCCTCCAGATCGTTCACCAGCTTGGTGAGCTGCTGCTTGGTGATCCCCATTTCGTCGGCGAACCGGGTCATGGTGACAGGCTGGTTGTGGTATTTCCGCAGGGCATACAGCATAGAAAACCCATGGGAATTGGCTTTGTATTCACTGGTCTCGATCTCGTGCCGGTGGATCAAGGCATAATAATCCACCATAAAATTCAAAAAATCCTTGGCAAATCGCAAGTCTGTCTGTTCCATGTGACGCTCCTTTGGTACAATTCTGTCCACAACAGTTTCTGTTCAAATCAGTCTCTGTTTGCAACAGTTCAATTCACACGTAAATGTTTGTTATTGGATACAGTATACCACATTTTCCGATAGAAGTCAAGGCAAAGGATATGTCTATTCCGTAATGTTGTTTCGAAAAATAGAAAAGCACACCGCTGCAGGAGCCGTGTGCCATTATTCATCTATGTTATCTTTCCCGTACCGCTTGCAGTGCCTTGATCTCGTCTGCCGTCAGATAGCGCCACTGTCCCGGCGTCAGTGCTTCGTCCAACACCAGCGGACCAAAACGCAGTCGTTTTAAGGCGGTGATCTCGTTGTCCACTGCCTGGAACATCCGCTTGATCTGGTGGAATTTGCCTTCCGTGATGGTGATCTGACCGGAGGTCGGCGTGTCCAGGGTCACCTTAGCCGGCTGCGAGGTGAAGTCCCCCAACAATAGCCCAGCTTCCATTTGCTGAATGGCAGGCTCGGTCAGAGGGGACGCACAGGTGAAGGCGTAGGTCTTTGCCACGTGGTGCTTGGGAGAGAGCCAATCGTGGGCGCCGGGACCGTCGTTGGTGACCAGCAGCAGGCCGGTGGTGTCGATGTCCAGCCGTCCACAGGGGAACATACCCAGCCGGATACAGGCCGGTGGCAGCAGCTCCATAACTGTTCTGCCCTTGTCCTCGGTGGAGCTGACGTAGCCGGTGGGCTTGTGCAGCATGATGTATTGGTAGCGGCTCCAGTGGATGGGATGCCCGTCACAGGCCACGGCTGCGATTTCTGCAATGTGCTTGGATGGGTCACGCAGTACGGCGCCGTCCACGGTGATCCTGCCACTGCGCACCAGCTTCCCTGCTTCACTGCGAGAGCAATAGCCGGATTCGCTGAGATATTTATCGAGACGCATAGTTCAACTCCAACATAGCAGCATCGCCGTCAACACCGCACCCAGGCAGAACAGAAAGATCAGTCCGCACCCGAAGCCGATGGTGAAGGAATGCCAGAATTTCATAAAAAAATAATACGCACGCATACCGTGACCTCCAAATGTGGGATACCTGCAGTGTGCGCCAGAAGGACAACGGCTATACGGCAAACGGAAACAAAATTTTCGCTGTGCTGCAGCATTTGGCTTTCTGAAATTGGGAAAGAAAAAACCGACAGTGGAAATCCTGTCGGTCAACAGCGGTATAGGGATTCGAACCCCAACATACAGAGTCAGAGTCTGCTGTGCTACCTTTACACAATACCGCTATCTGTATCTGGTGTTGTGGACCTTCGCTTTGCTTTGTTTTTGCTGTGCTCTGCGCTGTCCTCTCAACGTGTTATATTATACCACATCCTCTTCCCTTTGTCAACCCCTTTTTCAAAAAAAATCAAAAAAGTTTTTTGAAAAATTTTTGCCAGACATCTTGCAAAACGATGCGAAATATGATATACTATAGGAGTAGTGAATCTACGCCGGTGTGTTGGAATTGGCAGACGAGACGGACTCAAAATCCGTTGCCAGCAATGGCGTGCGGGTTCGACCCCCGCCACCGGCAGACAAACCCATGAAGGTTATCCTTTGTGGGTTTTCTTTTTGCCCTGTACTCTTGGGCAGCGGATCAACTTTTTAACAGTGTTATAGTATAACACGTGGTATACTATAACACTCGGAACGTTGCCCTGCGCACACAAAAACAGCTAAGCCTACCTATATGGTACCGCTTAGCTGTTTTTTGCTATACAAATATTACTTCCGCATCACAGCGTCGTAGTCGTCTAAGATCTCCTGGCTGGGTTCACCGGTACACTTGGAGACCACCACGATCACGATGGAGGACAGGATGAAGGCAGGCAGCAGCTCGTAGATGGAGAAGATGCCGCCCAGCTTGGACACGAAGAAGTTCCAGACCAGCACCGTGATGCCACCGGTCAGCATACCAGCGATGGCAGCCGGATAGGTGGTGTGCTTCCAGAACAGCGTGAACAGCAGCAGAGGCCCAAAGGTGGCGCCCAGACCTGCCCATGCGAAGTCTACGATGGTGAAGATCACCTGGTTGCCGCTGGTGGCTACGACCATAGCGAACAGGGTGATGGCGATCAGGATCCCACGGGTCACCCACATGACCTGCTTATCCGTTGCATCCTTCTTCAGCACACCCTTGAAGATGTTCTGGGAGATGGCGGAAGCGGAGATCAGCAGATAGGAGTCGGAGGAGCTGATGGACGCTGCCAGGATACCGGCACAAACCAGACCGGCCAGCAGAGCAGGCAGCAGATGGGTGGACAGCAGAATGAATACGTTTTCGGCAGAAGCGTTGTCCAGATATTCCACCGGGAACAGGGCACGGCCTACCACACCGATCACGATGGCAGCGGTCAGAGAGATCATGACCCAGATCTGCGCCACACGACGGGACAGGGTCAGCTCGCTTTCACTGCGGATGGCCATGAACCGCAGCAGCACCTGGGGCATACCGAAGTAGCCAAGACCCCATGCCAGACCGGATGCAATGGTCATACCAGCCACATGAGAAGCTTCCCCAAAGACAGGCGCACCGTTCACCACTTCACCGGTGGGCGTAGCGGAGGTCAGCAGGCTCCAGTAGCCGGGGATGCTCTTGGCGTTCTCCACCACAGCACCGATGCCGCCGGCTTCGAAAATACCCAGACCCAGCACCAGCACCAGGGCAATGATCATGATAACGGCCTGCATGAAGTCGGACATGGACTCGCCTAAGAAGCCGCCTAAGAAGGTGTAGGTCAACACGAACAGTGCCGAGATGACGACCATCAGGTTGTAGGAGGTGCCAAACAGTGCGGCAAACAGCTTCCCACAGGCCATCAGGCAGGAACCGGCATAGGGCGTGAAGAACAGGATGATCAGCAGGGACGAGATCACCAGCAGGATCGGCTTCTTTTCGTGGAACCGATTGGCGAAGTAGTCCGGGATGGTGATGGCGTTGACCCGTTCACTGTACCGACGCAGCCGCTTGGAAACGATGAGCCAGTTCAGGTAGGTACCCAGCGCCAGACCGATGGCAGTCCAGCCGGCAGAGGCAAGACCGTTCCAGTAGGCCAGACCCGGCAGACCCATCAGCAGCCAGCCGCTCATATCGGAGGCTTCGGCACTCATGGCAGAGACCCAGGGACCCAGCGTCCGACCACCCAGCAGGAACTCGTCCGTGCTCTTGTTGGCCTTCTTGGAACAATAAACCCCGATCAGGACGACTGCTGCCATATAAATGACGATTGAGATCAAATATTGGATTTGCATAATATTGTCCTTTCTTTGCATGGAAACAAGGAATATACACTCATTATACACGAAAGGGCAATAAATGTCAAGAAACTTTCATAAATTTCCGGGAAAAATCTGAAAAACCCGATCCTTATGCAGCTTCTACTTTTGTAAAATGCAAATCCAGCCTGTCACGATTCATGCACCCGATCACATTTCCGGTGCAAAGAACGGTGCAATCAGGTTTTGCTGCTGCCAGTTGTAACCGTAGTCGTTGTAGAGGTAGTTGTAGGCCAGCACCCACAGAGCGATGATCGTGTGATGGGGATGATAGCAATACATCTTCTCCGGCACGCCATCCAGCGAAATGGATTTCTCCACCAACAGCCGCAGATGGAACAGCGCCTCCTTCACTTTATCTCCATCCGCTTCTGGAATCCCGGTATCCCGCAGTAGCACCGGGAACAGGAAGGAATAGCCATAGTTTTTGGTAAAGAGCCAGCGCACCGCTTTGATCACATTCTCGTCTCCCAGATAGGCAAAGAGCTTTGTAACCCCCTCGTCCTCCGGAAACGCCGCACCCCAGCCTTTTTCCGGTCGGGGCAGCATGAGGAACAGCCTTGTATCGGGGTAATACCAGCCCTGCGCCAGACACTCGTCCCAGCTCATCTGCACACTTTCCGTGGCTTCGGTGAGAGACGGGATCGCATCCGGAGAGCCACGCCACAGAGCACTGGTGAAGGTGTGGAACAGCAGCTCCCAGGCGTTCTCCGTACGAGAGCGATTGTCGGCAGGCTGGCTGTCCTCGTACCGATACAAATGCTCCAGCATGGACTCCTGGCTGGTCTGGTCGTAGCTGAACAGAGCGTCGATGGTGGTGGACAGGGCTCTGGCGATCTCCGGCAAAATAGCGGTGTCCGGCAGAGACGCATCGGATTCCCACTTGGATACGGCCTGGGACGACACGCCCACTTTTTCGCCCAGCTGCTCCTGTGTCAGCCCGGCCTTGTTGCGGTACAAGCGAATATTTTCACCAAGCTTCATCTTTCTTCTCCTTTCGTTTCCTGTGTTTTTCCGACCATCTTACAAGGACCACACCAGCTCATGCAGTTGCAGCCACCCCAGCCGGAGAGCAGTATCTTTGCCAAAGAGAGTATCCCCAGCAGATTTTCGTCTCCCTCGAAGCTGTACACCACTCGTTCCCCAGCCAGTGTTTCCACCGTGGATCGCTTGAGCTTTACAGGGCTTGTGAGTCCCGGATAGGTGAGCAGCGCTTCCAGTACCGCTTCTGCCTTTTCTACCGCCACGTCGGCCTGCTCTGCCAGATAGACAGACGTAAAATCCTCGGAGAAATCGGCACGGTGCAGGGTGTACAAAAGGGCAAGCGTATCCGGATCTCCAAGCAGCGAGAAGAATCCTGCCAGTGCTTCCCTGTCGTCCCGGATCCAGGCAAACTGCGACGGATTGCGGAACAGCTGCATACCCATACGCACGGCATCGGTATGGTAATTTACGAAGGTCCCGTTGTTGCTCTCGTAATTGGAGCGGTACTGTCGGTTGTTTTCGGTGCTGTCCTGTGGTATGCAGTCGTCCGGGTCTTTGCCGTAGTTCAGCGGTGCGGCAGATACGGCGTTGATCAGTCCACGACTGTAGAGCCAGAAGTGCTGCATGGCTTCCCCGGCATCCTTGGTTTGACGCAGCTCTTCTTTCATTTGCCCGATGGTGTTTTGCGGTTTTCCTCTGCCAAACAGCTCGTCCAGCGTCACATGGTAGTGGTCGGCGATGGCGGTGAGCATGGTGATATCCGGTTCGGTGGCGGCGGATTCCCATTTGGATATGGTCTTGCCGGACACACCCAAGGTGTCGCCCAAGCTGTCCTGGGTTTCGCCGGCATTCTTGCGCAGCTCGGTGAGTTTTTCAGAGAATGTCATGGTCGTGTTCTCCTGTTGGTTGGATTCCAAAGTTACTTCCGGAAGTTTTCTGGTATCTACAGTATACACGAAATCGGTGGTAGAATCAATGGAGGATAACACACAAAATTCTCTGAATTGGAGAAAAGCTGCTGTGGCGCACATCTATCGGTAGAAAAACAAAAACACACCTTGGTTTGTTTTCCCAAGATGTGTTTGAAAGTATCGACTTTTCCACAGGATCTATTTCAGGCAAATATCGCATAGCCAAGCACCAGCAGTCCCAGCACGATCCGATACCAGCCGAAGGCCGCAAAGCTGTGCTTTTTCACAAAGTCCGTCAGAAACCGGATGGCGATGAGGGACACCACAAAGGCTGTGACGATGCCCACCACCAGAGTGATCCATTCCACCGTGGTGAACGCCAGTCCCACCTTGACCACGTATTTCAACACCTTCAAGAGACTTGCTCCCAGCATCACCGGAATGGCCAGGAAGAAGGAGAACTCCGCTGCCGCCGGTCTGGACACATCCACCAGCATAGCACCCAAAATGGTACTGCCGGAGCGAGAGGTGCCGGGGATCAGAGACAGCACCTGGAAGCAACCGATGGCAAAGGCCTTTTTCGTAGGCAGCACCTCCACGGTCTCCACGGCATATTGGTGGTTCTTGCGTCTGCCTTCGATGACGATGAACAGCACGCCATACAGGATCAGCGTGACGGCCACCGTGATGTAGTTGTACAGATAGGTGTCCAAAAGGTCGTCGAACAGCACCCCCAGCACACCAGCCGGGATCACCGCCAGCACCACCTTGCCCAGCAGCGACCAGGTATTTTTCCGTGCTACCGTATCCTTGTGCTTCGACCAAGGGTTCAGCTTGTCAAAATATACCACCAGTACTGCCAGGATCGAGCCAAACTGGATCACCACCCGGAACATTTCCATAAAGGCTTCCGACACGTTCAGGTGGACGAATTGGTCAAACAGGATCATATGTCCCGTGCTGGAAATGGGGAGCCACTCGGTGATGCCCTGCACGACGCCCAGAAAAAACGCTTTCAGAATTTCAAAAAACAACTGTGTATTCTCCTATGTCCATGCTGCTCAGCCTTGCCGCAGAATGTCGCCGACCTGGACCGCAAAGGGTACCTTCAGCCGGAAGAACATACCCGGATGGGGGGCAGTCTCAATGACCTCTCCTGCCTCGTTCCGCAGATCGGCTGCAAAAAATGCACGTCCCACTCGGCCGGGTGAGATCAGCTCCACCGGATCGTCTCCCACCAGCTTGTTCCGCTGTACAAAGGGAACGTCAAATAGTCCATCTTCCCCGGGCTCATCCACCGTTTCCAGTGCCGTAGCCAGATACGCCTTTTCCCGAATATACCCCAGCTGGGTCACGGTGTTGGCGTTCTCCGACGGCGGCGTGAAGAAAAATCCCGTGTCGTATTCCCGATGGCTGACACTTTCCAGTTCCCGTTTCCACAACGGATCCATGGTGTAGCCTGCCGGATCGGCCCGATAGCTGTCTATAGCCATGCGGTACGCATTGGTGACCACGGCGGTGTAGTAGGCACTCTTGACCCGGCCTTCGATCTTGTAGCTGGAAATGCCGGCTTCCTCCAGCTCCGGAATGTGCTCGATCATGCACATATCCCGGGACGAAAGAAAGAACGTCTCGCCATTGGGGTCTTCCTCCGCCACCACCGCCACCGGGGTATCCGGCCGGTTTGCTTCAGCCAGTTCGATAGATTTCACACGCAGCTCCGAGGGCGTATAGCACCAACGGCAGGACTGGGCACAGGCACCATGGTTGGCGTCCCGTCCGGTGAAATAGTTGGACAGCAGACACCGGCCGCTGTACGCAATGCACATGGCACCGTGTACAAAGGTCTCCAGCTCCATGTCGTCGGGGATGTTCTGCCGGATGGTGCGGATGTCCGAGAGCGTTAACTCTCTTGCCAGTACCACTCGCTTGGCACCCAGCGTATACCAGGCACGACAAGCCTGTGCAGACACGGCGCTGGCCTGGGTGGAGATGTGGATCTCCAAATTCGGACACAGCTCCCGCAGCCGCATGACCACGCCAATGTCCGACACGATCACCGCATCCACGCCGATCTGCGACAGATACAGCAGATAGTCGTCCAGACCACCGGAGCCGACCGTGCCGTATTCCCCGGTGTGGGGCATGACGTTGACCGTCACGTACAGCTTGACACCACGCTTGTGGCAGTAGTCCACTGCCCAACCCAGCTCCTCCGGTGTGAAGTTGTCAGAGGCCGCACGCATACCAAATCGTTTGCCAGCCAAATACACAGCGTCTGCTCCATAGCGTACCGCCGCTTCCAGTTTTTCCGGATTGCCTGCCGGAGACAGCAGCTCTGCCTTGCCCGGATTACGCATGATAATCCAGGCAGAGACGGTTTTCTACCACGCTCCGCACGTATCCGGCGGCTTCCTGGTGCAGGGGATTGACCTGGTAGCCAGCCAATGCTTCTTCGTTCTCAAAGGCGCTGTCCAGCATCATATCTGCATTGGAGGAGTCGCAGCCGTCGATGATCACGGACAGGGACAGCATACCGGGGATCTTGCCGTTGAGGTTTTCCAGTCGTCTCTTCGCTTCTGCCTTGGCTTCTGCGGCTTCGGCTGCGGACAGCTCGGATTTCAGCTTCCAAAGAATGATGTGCTTTACCATAACAAACTTCCTTTCGATTTCATACTTCTTATTTCTGACTTCTCTTAAACGTTCATGATGACCGGCAGGATCATGGGCTTGCGCTTGGTCTTGTTGTAGAGGTACTTGGACAGCGCATCCTTCACACCGGTCTTCATCTGGTTCCATTCGGTGGCACCGGAGGTCAGGGTGTTGTTCAGCACCTTACGCACCAGCTCCCGCACGTCGTCCATCAGCTCCTCGGATTCCCGTACATACACGAACCCACGGGAGATGATGTCCGGACCGGAGATGATGGTGCCTTCGTCCGTGTCCACCGTAGCGACCACCACGATCAGACCGTCCTGTGCCAGGTGCCGTCTGTCCCGGAGCACGATGTTGCCCACGTCTCCCACGCCATAGCCGTCCACCAGCATCCGACCGGAAGGTACGGTGCCGTTCTTCTTGCAGGAGTCCCGATCCAGCTCCAGCACCTGCCCGATGTCGCAGATGAAGATATCCGCCGGGTTCATACCCATGTATTCGGCCAGCTCCTTGTGCTGCATCAGATGGTGGTATTCGCCGTGGATGGGCATGAAGAATTTCGGCTTCGTCAGGGCATGGATCAGCTTCAGCTCTTCCTGGCAAGCGTGACCGGATACGTGTACCACCGCTTCATCGTGGTATACATTCACGCCCTTTTTGTACATTTCGTTGATGATCTTGCCAACCAGCTTTTCGTTGCCGGGGATCGCATGGGAGGACAGCACCACCAGGTCCTTGGAGGTCAGCGCCACCTGGGAGTGATCCGCAAAGGCCATCCGGTACAGCGCCGACATAGGTTCGCCCTGGCTACCGGTGGTGACGATGGTGATCTGCTCCTGGGGATACTTGCCGATGTCCGCAATGTCGATCAGCACGCCCTGGGGCACATCCATGTAGCCCAGCCGCACCGCAGCACCGACCACGTTCAGCATACTCCGGCCGGTCACTGCCACCTTTCTGCCAAACTTGGCACTGGAATTGATGATCTGCTGCACTCTGTGTACGTTGGAGGAGAAGGTGGCGATGATGATGCGCTTGTCGGTGTTGGTCATGAAAATGTGATCCAGCGATGCGCCGACCTTTCGCTCCGAGGGAGTAAAGCCGGGCTTTTCCACGTTGGTGGATTCGCACATGAGCAGCAGCACGCCTTCACGACCATATTCGCCGATCCGGGTCAGGTCCATCATTTCGCCGCCAATGGGAGACACGTCCAACTTAAAGTCGCCCGTGTGCAGGATGGTTCCCTCCGGTGTGCGGATGGCGATCATGCAGGCGTCGGCGATGGAGTGGTTGGCACGGATGAATTCGCACTTGAACACACCCAGCCGCAGCATGGTACCGGCTTCCACCGTGACCAGCTCCCGTTCGCCCAGCAGCTTGTGCTCTGCCAGTTTGTTTTCCAGAATGCCCAGGGTCAAACGGGTACCATAGACCGGCACATCCAGGGTCTTGAGCAGATAGGGCAGGCCGCCGATGTGGTCTTCGTGACCGTGGGTCAGCAGGATACCCCGGATCCGGTCGGCGTTCTTTTCCAGATAGGTGAAGTCCGGGATCACCAGATCGACGCCCAGCATATCTTCATCCGGGAAGGCGATACCGCAGTCGATGATGATCATATCGTTTTCGTATTCAATGACGGCCAGATTCTTTCCGATCTCGTTCAGGCCGCCCAGCATCATGACCTTGACCTTGCTTGTGGGATGGTTATTTTGTTGTTTTTTTGCCATATAGATTCCTTTCTTTCGATTCTCAGGCAATACTGCTTGATACAATGCATTTGCCATTTTATGATATATACGTGCAATCCATGCGCAGAAAGTTCTCCGGGTATTTTTGCTTAGCATTTTTTGCTAACTATACAAAACGGTTTCACAGCAATGGCGGCGATAAACACGAATATCCCTCTATGGCACAGAGGGTGAACAGAAGCCGCTGTTATGCTATTCCTGTGTATGTTTCCGTTTGTAGTTGTACCTACACGGACATACGTCAAAAAAGCCTTGGTGAGAGAAGCAAAGCTCCGAAGGCGGCGGACACCTGCTTCCCGGAAAGGCGACAAAACAAAAATACAGTATGCGAATAACGCAGAAGGCCGGATGCAATAGGGCGTACCATCACGGCAAAATGGGAGCGGAACACGGCGTGTCCCTCTCTCTGCGCAACTTGATCCCTTTTATTATACCTCTTTTCGGCCGCAGAATCAAGGGTATAATGTAAATTATCTGTCGGCGCCGGTGGAAATCTTCCACGAAAAAAGGCCATATTTCGTAAAATGCACCCATGTATGTGCATATACGCCCACCTGCCTCCCTGTACGGACACAGTTTGCCAAAAGCTCAGGCAAAGGTCAGCAGCAGTGCGATCCCACCAATGATGGCCGAAGAGGTGGCTGCGCCGATCACAAAGGCACCGATCCGCTGTCCCATGGGGATCCTCTGGGCATAACAGGGAAGGCGATCCCGGCGCTCCATATCGTCCACCAGTCGAGCCGCTTCCATCGCCAGCTCTCGTTCGCCCACTACGCTCGCCAACTCCTGTTCGCCCACCACGCCTGCCAATTCCCGTTTGCCGGACAAGGTCTTTCCGTCGTTTTTCAGCACAAAATACGCCTCCGTGAATAAGGCACTGCGAGGGTCCTTGATATAGTAGATCCGCTTCTGACAGCCACGTACCATGGTATCCATCCTTTGCATATACGATACTTATGCTGCCAGTATTGCCATTTTCTCCACCGATATGCACCAAAGTGCAAATGGATTCAGCGGATGCTTCTTTGGCGAACGGCTTCGTAGAACATGGCAGTGGTGGCGCAGGCAACGTTGAAGCTGGACGCATAGGAGGTCTCTGCCATGGGAATGGTGATCATTTCGGTACACAGGGGCCGCAGTCCTTCCGACAGTCCATCGGTCTCACAGCCGATCATGAAAATGGTGGGACTGGTCAGATCCACTTTCCACAGGGCCTTGGTGGCGTGGGCTGTTGTCCCTAAGATCTGGAGGTCGCCATATTTTTCCCGGATCGAAGTGAACAGAGCGGAGAGGGCATCGTGGCGAGGTACCCGAAGCACCGGCAGGTTGAAGAAGGAGCCCATGGTGGAGACCACCACATCCGGGTCATAGAGATCCACTCCGTGGCCGGTGAGAATGAGCCCGTCCGCACCCAGCGCATCCAGCGAACGGATGATGGTGCCTAAGTTTCCCTTGTTGGAAGGCCGGTCGAACAGAGCTAGCAGCGGCGCACGATCCTGTTCCAGTGGCAGCATGGCAAGCAGCTCTTCGGTGCTGGATTCTTCTTCCTGCCGCATCTTCACAATGGCAAGCAGCTCCGACACGTCCTCTTTTCCGGAAAGCTCTGCCAAAAGGCCGGCCGAAAGTTCCAGCCGCAGCTCCACAGGCACACGCCGCAGCAGATCCTTGGCCCAATCGGACAGCGGTCGTCCCTGGGCATAGATCCAGGCAGCGATGGTCCAGCCTTTGGCGACAGCTTCGTTGATGTTCCGCACGCCCTCCACTAAAAATTCCCCATAACGGTGCCGTTTGTTGCGGTTGGTCTTCAGGACCTCTAATTTTTGCCAGGCGGCATTTTTGGTCACGATCTTCTGTATCTCCATGGAAGGCTCTCCTTTTGGTATTTTGGTGATGTATGGTAACTATAGTATACCACAGCCGCCGTAGATTTGCAAGCGTGGAATGGCAGATACCCACGGCAATATCTCTCTTGCTGGCAAAATCCCTTTTGCCGACAAGATCTCTTTTTCCTGCAAAATCCCTCTTGACAAATCGTGAGAATTATGGTAAAATAAGGAAGCTACGGATGAAAAATGCCAAATCGCAGCATAGGAGAAAGAAAAACGACATGGAAAAAATGGAGAATGAAAAAATGAAATCTTTGGGGATCGTACGGAAGGTAGATGAGCTGGGACGGATCGTGCTGCCCATCGAGACCAGAAGACGGCTGGAGCTGGAACCGGGAGACGGTGTGGAGATCTTTGTGGAAAAGGACAGAGTGATCTTAAAGAAATACGAGCCCTCTTGCCTGTTCTGCGGCGATGCGGACGACATTGTGGTCTACAAGGACAAGCGCATTTGCAAGAACTGCCTGGCTGAGCTGCAAGGCATGGCTGGTGCACAAAAAAGCGAATTCTAACGAAAAAACTCCCGTGGGTGAAAACCCATAGGAGTTTTTTGTTTTGTTACCGGTTTATTCAAAACACCATACATTTCCCTTGGTCAGGATCATGATGATGTCGAAGACCCAGGTCACGGGAATGAAGAGCAGGATGACACCCACCACGATGGCGGCGGCATTGTTGCTATCTACCCCACGGCACAGACGGTAGATGCCCCACACGATGTCCAGGGCAGGAATGGCCAAAATGATCTTGACCAGGATCGGCAGGTTTTCCATAGATTGGATCAGTTCTTTCATAGGGATTCTCCTTTACCATGTTGTCTTGGTTTGTTTTGGTTGTGATAGTAGTATACCATATTTCTTGCCGGATTGCAATAAGAAAACGATGAGAAAATCCTAAAGAATCGAAAAATGGGGGAAATTGGGTATAATGCTATAGCGTCTCCGTGGGATGGGCCTTAACAATGCAGGCTTGGATATCTGCAATATGATGATACCATGTAATTTGTGCAAGTGCCGCTTGCACAATTTCAAAGTCTGGAAAACGCAGGGCAAACTTCGCCATGTATTTCAGATTTCGCACAGAATATCCCTTGGCATCAGGGAAGGACAGCTTCATATCGGCGGCAAGATTTTCGATAAACTTGCTGCCCCAAGTCTTATGCTCGTTGATACGCTGACCGATGTTGTAGTACAGTCCGATCAGTTCCTTGTTGACCTGCAACGCTGCCGTGTACTATGCGTGCCGGATCTCCTGCTTGATGCTTTGCACAAAATCCAGATATTCGCTATCGTTCAAAAGCATCCCGATCCCGTCACCTCCCACAAAACCGTCACGGTACAAAAATGATCCGAACCCATCTTCTTTTGTAGAAGACACGATCCGGATCATTTACTATATGCGGGAGACGGGACTTGAACCCGTACGGAGTAATCCACACGCCCCTCAAACGTGCGCGTCTGCCAGTTCCGCCACTTCCGCATAACAGTTGAAGTATGCACTTCGTCACTGCGTGTATTAGTATACCACATCTTTCCGGCTTTGTCAAGAGGAATACAAGAATTTTTTGAAAAATTCCATTCCCTCTTTACATTCCGGCGAAAGTGTGGTATAATAAAAGAACAAATGTCCAATGCATCGTGAGGTGTACCTATGTCTATCTACCATCTCTGCGCACCCTATGCACCGACCGGAGACCAGCCGCAAGCCATCGACCAGCTTTGCCGTGGGATCGAGAGCGGTATGAAATACCAGACCCTGCTGGGTGTCACCGGCTCCGGCAAGACCTTTACCATGGCCAATGTCATCGCTCGTATGGATCGACCGGCGCTGGTGCTGGCACCCAACAAGACCCTGGCCGCCCAGCTTTGCTGTGAGTTCCGGGAGTTTTTCCCCGACAATGCGGTGGAGTATTTTGTCTCCTATTACGACTATTACCAACCGGAGGCCTATGTGCCCGGTCGGGATATCTACATCGAAAAGGATTCCTCCATCAACGATGAGATCGACAAGCTGCGCCACAGTGCCACCTCTGCCCTGTTCGAACGCCGGGACGTGATCATCGTGGCCTCCGTTTCCTGCATCTATTCCCTGGGTCCACCGGAAGAATACCAGAAGCAGGTCATTGGTCTCCGACCCGGTCTAGAGATGGCAAGAGAGACCTTGGCTGCGCTGCTCATCGCTTCCACCTACGACCGGAACGACGTGAATTTCGTCCGTGGCAATTTCCGGATCCGGGGAGACACATTGGAGGTCTACCCGGCAGGCTACGACAACAAGGCCGTTCGTGTGGAGTTTTTCGGTGACGAGATCGACCGCATCTCCGAGATCGATCCGCTGACCGGCAAGACACTTAGTGTACTAAACTATGTTGCCATCTATCCCGCCACCCACTACGTTGCCGACCCCAGCGCCAAGGAGATCTACATTGCCCGGATCGAGGAGGAGCTGGAAGAACGGGTGAACTGGTTCAAGAGCCAAAATAAACTGCTGGAGGCCCAGCGCATCGAGGAGCGTACCCGATACGATATTGAAATGATCCGGGAGATCGGCTATTGCTCCGGCATCGAAAACTATTCTGCCGTATTCGCCGGACGGGAACCGGGTTCCACACCGTACACGCTGTTGGATTATTTCCCGAAGGATTTTCTCCTGTTCGTGGACGAGAGCCATGTGACCATCCCACAGGTCCGGGGCATGAGCGGCGGTGACCGGGCACGGAAGCAGAATCTGGTGGAATATGGTTTCCGGCTGCCCTCTGCCTACGACAACCGTCCCCTGCACTTCAACGAATTCGAGGAAAAGCTGAACCAGGTGGTGCTGGTGTCCGCTACCCCTGCCGAATTTGAGGAGACCCATTCCGAACAGGTGGTGGAGCAGATCATCCGGCCTACGGGACTGGTGGATCCCTTGGTGGAGGTGCGACCGGCGGAGACCCAGGTGGATGACCTGATCGGCGAAATCCGGGAACGGGTACGCAAAAAGGAACGGGTGCTGGTGACCACGCTGACCAAAAAAATGGCAGAGGACCTGACGGAGTACCTGGAGGGTCTTGGCATTCGGGTGAAGTACATCCACCACAACATCGATGCTATGGAGCGGACCGAGCTGCTGCGAAACCTGCGAATGGGCATTTTCGACGTGCTGGTGGGGATCAACCTGCTCCGGGAAGGCATCGACCTACCGGAGGTGACGCTGGTGGCCATTCTGGATGCGGACAAGGAAGGCCTGTTCCGGTCGGAGCGGTCGCTGGTGCAGATGATCGGACGAGCCGCACGAAATGCCAACGGTACGGTCATCCTGTATGCAGATCACGAAACCGAATCCATGCGCCGGGCTATGGACGAGACGGATCGGCGCCGCAGCATCCAGATGGCGTACAACACGGAACATGGGATCACGCCCAAGACCATCGTCAAGGACATCGCCGCTCCGATCCAGATCGGTGCCGAAGAGGAAGCGCCCAAGAAAGGCAGAGGACGCAAAAAGGCCGGTGCAGAGCCGATTCCTGCCACCACAGCCGTTCGTGGACAAACGAAGGAGCAGCAGATCGAGGCCCTGCGCCAGGAGATGCAGGCAGCGGCAAAGGATCTGCGGTTCGAGGAAGCAGCGTACCTGCGTGACAGGATCCGGGAATTGGAGCTGGTGAAGTAAGGTTTCGAAAAAGATATTCGATATGCAAACATAAATGTCGTGTGTCCCATGGGTATACGACCTTGCCCCATAACCCAAAACGTAGCGTCAACGGATGATATCGCTTTTTGTCGGTCAATACAAATGGCTCTGCTGCAGGAAACACAGTAGAGCCATTTTTGTATTGTCATCGACTCAGCTATACGCCAGCCTTATCCATTCGCCAGAGCTTCTCCAATGGCGTTGCGCACGGCGATAAACTTTTCCGTGTTGGTGGTGTACCGGGTCAGGGACGGTGTGATGCTGTCCAGCTTTTCCTGGACCCAGGTCTCCCCAAAGCGTTCCTCTGCCAACCGGAACAGATCGAAGTCCTCAATGCCGTCCCGGATCAATTCCAGGCGCAGAGAACCGCAGGCCGTATCCAGTCCCAGCTTGCTGCCGTTGTACAGGAGCGAACCATCGCCGTATACATCGGGGCTGAGATTCTTCACCGTTGCCATATCCTGCCACGGGTCAGACGTACCGGACCAATAGTTGGCACCCCAGTACAGGAAGCCATCCACGTCGTTGGCATATTGCTGCCAGAACAGGATGCGATGCTGTACACCCAACTGGTCGACAAACAGGTTGTTGTAGGGGTCGCCAGGTTCCCAGCACACATACCACCAGACCTTGTCCCCAGCGGCCTTCCGTTCTGCCATCCGTTCCCCAAAGCTGGGATACTTCTGGAGCTGTGCTTCGGAATAGATGTTGGAGGTGATGTACATATACGACTTGGGGCACCACAGAGTGGTCTTGCCGGTCATGAACGTGATCTGGTCGGTGTTGGCATCATAATCGATGTTGCGGAAGAAAGGCGTGCAGATCGATACCGCCGGTGCCAGCCGCTGCAGCCGTTCACACAGCTCTGCCAATTTGTTCAGCATTTCCTTGGATGTCGGTTCATCCAGAGGATAGAAATACGCCTTATCCAGCCACACCGGATCGGAGCAAAGCTTTTCGTAAATGCGCACCAATCGATCGTCGTCTCCGTCACAGGTCGGCACCCGGAAGCCTGTGACCAAGGGATTGCTCATATACCGGTCGGCACGTTCGTCTAAAATGTCGTAGGGCAGATCGTAGGCACTGACCTTGTACGACAGCAGCACATTGTAGTAGCGCTCATACAGGGCATCCAGCTCGTCTCCGGTCACACCCGGGTGCATCATGGCAATGTGATCCTTATACAGCCCCACCGCCGTGGCACAGGACAGCGTATCCGGCAGGGTCACATCCCAGACATGTACCGTCACGGTATAGGCCACGGTCGTGTCGGCATCCGGCTGCAAAGCGAAGCGATAGGTGTAGTCTCCGGCGGCGGTCTCTTTGTCCGAGGTGAAGCGGAGATACAGCGCAGCGGTTTTGTCAGCCAGCAGGGTCAGCTTCCCAGTGCAGGGGGAGAGCGGATCCGGATACTCCTTCTCGTCGGCCGTCAGGGTGTGCTCACGCAGTATGGTCAGCGCCGGTCCGTCTTCGGGCTGCTCCGTACAGGAAAACCCAATGCTCCCATACCGTTTGTCTGCCCGTATGGCGATCTGACAGCCTTCTGCTTCGTTCTTCGCCATCCAAAGCTCATACTGCAGCTCGGCTTTCTCGTCGGGCAGCAGTTCCGTTGTGATCTTATCGATGCCGTTGGTGATCCATGTGGTGATATCCATGTTTTCCTCCGTTTCTGCCGTTGGTTCTGTTTCGGCCGTGGTTTCCACAGGCGTAGTCTCTTCGGGAACAGCCGACTGACAGCCGGTGCAGACCAGAGTCAAAAGCAGTGCTGCCAGTGCCATCCACACATATCGTCTGCTCGTTCTCATGCCGGTGTTCCCTTTTTCGGGATCAGTTCGATTGATTCTTTTCATAGGCTTCCAAAACCTTTGCCAGTCCGTCCTGCGCCGACTTTTCCACCGAGGCGTATCGGGATGCGAAGTCGGCGTTCTTGCCGTTGATCACTGCCCGGAACAGGGTGGACATACCCGTGATCTGTGCGGAGAACAGGGTCGAAAAATCGAAGTTGCGTCCTTCCATCAGCAGGTTGATCATGGCGATGGATTCTTCGTCACGAGAATATTTATTCTGCAGTGCCTGCTCATAGTACGTGGGGAACAGGGTCTTGTAGGATTCCACGTTCAGGGATTCCGCAATGATGGAGATCATTTCGGTATCGGAGGCTGTGATCGGCACGCCCAGCACCGAATAGTTGTCCATGGCGCCTGTCATATACTTTTCCTGATCGGCGTCCCACTTGGGATACGGCAGGATGCTGTAGTCGTCCTCCATTTCCCGATAGACGGAGAAGGCGTTGCCCAGATAGGTGGTGGTAAACAGGGCCTTGCCGTCGGCGAACATGGTGACGGGCAGTCCGTAGTCCCCCTCGGGTACAAACGAACCGGTGGTTTCCCAATACAGCTTGTTGATCCGTTCCACAGCGGAGATCGTCTTTTCGCTGTGGAAGACCAGCTCCGGCTGACCGGCGGCATTGCGCTGCATGATGGGAATATCGAAGGCAAAGCTGTAGATGTCCAGGTTGGTGGCATTTTCCGCAGTAAAGCCATAGAAGTCGCTGCTGTCCCGCTGTCCGTCCCCGTTTGCGTCCACGTACACATCCTCGATCATAGAGAAAAAGATGTCATACGTCCAGTCCCCGTCCAGCACCGTATCGTACAGGGTCTCGTTGTAGCCGTAATCGTCCCCTCTGGTGCGGTTGTAGAAAATACCGTAGGTAAGATTCAGGGTGCTCAGACACATATCGCCCACAGCTGCATACAGAGCGTCGCCTACCTGGAAGTTCTGGTTGATGCCGCTGATCCACCAGGGATTGGAGAAATCGTTGTAGGGCATATTCAGCCAGTTCAGATAGTACCCATCTGTGACGATGGAGCCGCTGGTGAACACATAGGTCGCCGCCAGCTCAAAGGCATCGTCGGCCGCCAGAATGCTCTGCCGAACGCTGTTGACATGGGTCTGTCCGTCGCTGGCTTCGGTGATAATGGGAACGATCTTCACGTGGAACCGTTCTTCGATGCGCAGGTTCCGATCGAACAACGCATCGTTCAGTAGGTCGCCGATCAGTTCCTCCGCAGCGATCTCATACAGTGTGCCCTGTTTGGTGGAGATCCGGAAGGATATGTCGTCGTAATTTTTCTCCGGCAGATCATCCTGCACCAGGGCACGCTTTTCCATCTCCGTCAGCGGCTTGGTCTCCGTGGTGCTCTCGACGGTATCGGTGGCAGCCGTCGTTTCAGGATCGGTCTCGGCACCGCAGCCCACAAGCCCATTGGCCAGCAGCAGCAGTGCTAAGGCTAAGGTAGAAATTCGTTTCATGTGTTCATGCTCCTTTCGTTTGATGGTTGTATTTTTGAAAATAATTTTGGCTATTGTATCGTTCGAGCTGCATCAGTTTACCTGCGACAAGCATTCCAGCTGTGCCGGGTCGTAGGTGCTGTCGTAGCGGATCTGGATGTCCACGCTGACCACGCCACCGGCTGCGTTGACCTTTTGGATGTAGTCACGCATATAGGCGCCGTCCCGTTTGCAGCCCGGTTTTGCCCAGCCACCCCAGGGATTGCCGTCCGGTGCTACACCCAGCGGTGCTAAGATATGGGGGACCGAAGGTGTCACGTCTGCGTTGCCGGGGATGCAGGTGAAATCGTTGAACTCGCCGGAGGTGAAATCTTCCTTGGGATACCAGCGGTACAGATCCTCCTTGACGCCGTTGTTCATGGAGACCAGCGTGGTGGGATTGCCTTTTTTCACCGCATCGTAATAGGGCGTCAGGGTCTCTTCGGTATAATCAAAGAAGTCGTAGCAGCCATCGATCCACCAGCCTTTCACGTGGTCGCCATACCGCAGAGCATATTCCTCCAGCACCGCTGCCCACTTTTTGGCAAAGTCCAGGCTCACGTTCTTCCGTGGCTCCAGAAACCCGAACTTTGCACCGATCTCCTCATCCTTGTAGGGACCGTCGCCGGTGAAGTACAGGTACAGATCGATATCGTATTTGGCAAGGGCCGGGATCAGGTCGGCGATCAGGTCCCGGCGTGCGCAGGCTTCCCCAGGCTTGGTACCGGCGATCTCGTCAAAGGTGGCATTGGGTGCGCACATATACTTTCGTCCCTGCATCAGGGTGATGAAGTAGTACCCGGCGCCCAGGTCGTGGAGATCCTTGGCTACCCGTTCCACATCGAACAGCTCCACTCTGGCGTTCCAGTCGTCCCGATACGTGGGCTCCAATACGCCTGTGCTGGGTGCGCCGTAGAGGAAATGGTTGAACACACCCCATCGGCGGCTTTGCATCCGTTTTTTGGCTTCTTCTAATGTCATATCGATCTCTCCTTTATATAGAGCATGGTTATAGCATAAAACCGTTTTATTTCTTCGCAGTCGTTTTGCCCACCTGCATCGTTCCATCGGCTGCGGTTTGTAGGAACATTATACCATACTTTTTTGCGTCATACAAGCACCCTTCGCCATTTTTTCACCAACTTCCACAAATTTCTGCACTTTTCCCGGCGTGAACGCAAAAATTTCACAAAATACGCCTATATTTTCCTGGCGGATCATGGTATACTAATACCGTGTGATTTGGCATGAGGAGGATAGTTTGGATGCAAAGGCAAGATCGAGTGGGACTGCGGCGGCTGTGTTGGCTGTTGTCCTTTGGTTGGATGGGTGTGATCTATTGGTTTTCGGCACAAGATGCAGAGGCGTCGGCCGAATCCAGCGGATCCTTTATGGCGTTTCTCCTGCGGCTGTTTCGTGTGCAGTCTTCGGAAGCGATCCTGACCAACACCGATACCTATTCCACCATCGATTTCATTCTCCGCAAGGGTGCGCATTTTACCATTTTCACCGTGCTGGGACTGCTGCTGTGTACCACCATTTCTCTGTACCCCAATGCCATTCGACTGCAAAAGATCGTGCTGCCTCTGTCGCTGGGGATCCTGTACGCCTGCATCGATGAGCTGCACCAATATTTTGTGCCGGGACGAGCCTGCCAGATCCGGGACGTTGCGATCGACACGGCCGGCGTGCTGGTGGGCGTGCTGTTGACCTTGGGAATCGGCCGTCTGCTCCAGCGACGCAGGCAGCGTATCGCAGGCAAGACAAACACTATATGAATTTTAACATAAAGGAGTATCGCTATGGCTTTCTTGGAAGTTTCTTTTTTCTCCAATGTATTGGGAATGTGCACCAATATGAATGTGATCCTGCCCCAGACCGTCCGGGGTATGATCGGCGTGGATGCCAAGGATATGGAGGCCACCTATCCCACGTTGTATCTGCTCCACGGCATGAGCGATGACCACACCATCTGGCACCGCCGCACCGCCATCGAACGGTATGCGGATGAAGCCGGGATCGCTGTGGTCATGCCTACAACGGCGTTGGGCTGGTACACAGATATGCAGCACGGACATAAGTGGCGTACCTTCATCGGAGAAGAGCTGCCGAATATCTGCCGGGATCTGTTTCCCCGGATGAGCGCCAAACGGGAAGAGACCTTTGTGGCAGGGCTCTCCATGGGCGGCTACGGTGCCTACGCCATCGCCATGACGTACCCCCAGACCTTTTCCTTTGCCGGTGGTCTGTCCGGTGCCTATATGCCGGTGCACCACATGGAGCAAGATCCCCAGAACACCTATTGGACAGATATTTTTGGCACGGCAGAGGAATTCAAGGATGGCCCCAACGATCTGATCGCTGTATCCACCAGACTGATGGAAGCATACAAGGCCGATCCGATCGGACATCCGCTGCCCCGGCTGTATATGTGGTGTGGCACCGAAGATGGGCTGTATCCGGTGAACGTGGCCATGAAGGAGCACCTGGAAGCCCTGGGCTGGCCGGATTTTGTCTACGAAGAATCCCATGGTACCCACGCATGGCAGTATTGGGACGATAAAGTAAAGACGGTGATCCAACTGATCAAAGGGGAGTGACATACTCCCCTTTTGGTTTCAGACTGCGTTTGGGCGAGGGGCAAGGGCGTATCCCTTTCCCTAACCCTTTTGTTTTTCACTGGCGTTGTGCTGGTTTTCCATGGAGTTACTCCATTGTCCTCGTTTTGTTTTGTACTGGCGTACGGCTGTTGACTCCGTAGACTTTTCCCGAAAAGTTTCGGAAGATTGCCTTGCGCAGGCGGCGCCCAAGGGGTAAGGAAGGGGATTCAAACTTCCTCGGCAGTTTGTCCCCTTCCTTACCCCTTGGGGATCCCCATCCATCCTCTTAATCGCCTCGAAAAACAACTCTTAATCTTGACAGACATATTCTCTGGAAGCAAGGCATTCGGCAGTAAATATAGAACGCCTTGGGAATCCCGTTTTTGATTACGCTGCCGCATTAGGACGGTTAGGCTACATTAAGAGTTTCGTTTGGTGGCAGACGTTTGCTTTGGTTGCTTCAATATGGAATGCAAAATCATTTGATGGTTAATGTAGTACACGCGATACTTATATCGCAATCGAAAATAATATAGACGATGAGAGCAATTTTATTTTTCTATATGTCAACCGCCACTCCGAACGTCCTGCACCCCGTAACCTTGCAGCAGCATGATCAAAAAAATGAAAGAAAATCTTAATGTATTCTTCCACATACCCTAATCCATCCATGGTATCCTGTTCATATTTTTCCGATATACTATAGACATCACAAAACCGAACAATACCGGGAAGGGGATGTCATCATGCCGTTTTGGGAAATTTTACAGGACATATGCTTTATTTTACTTACAATCATGGGACTCTGCTACGCCTATCAGTTTCTGTATGTGCTGCTGCCGTTGCTGTTCCACCGAAAATGGGATGCCCATAGAACCCATGTGGCGCTGTCTCCTACGATCCGTGGGATCGCTATCCTCATTGCGGCCCGGAACGAAGAAAATGTGCTGCCCCATTTGCTCCGCTCCATCGAAAACCAGAGCACGCCGTTCTCTCTTTCGGACGTGTACGTAGTCGCCGACAACTGCACCGACGCCACTGCCAAGACCGCTGCCGATACCGGTGCCAAAGTGTTCCAACGGCAGGACACCACCAAGGTGGGCAAGGGCTATGCGCTGGATTGGCTGATCTCTCAGATGCAGACGCAAGGCACCTACGACCGGTACGACGGCTTTCTGGTGCTGGATGCGGACAATCTGCTGTCCCCGGATTATATCCAAAAAATGCAGCAGGTCTTTGCCCAGACAGACGAAGATGGTGCCCCCAAATACGGGATCGTCACCGGTTATCGCAATGCCAAAAACTTCGGGCAAAGCTGGCTCACTGCCGGCTATGGCCTGTGGTTTCTTCACGACAGCGGGCACCTGAACCGATCCCGTCACCAGTTGGGACTGTGCTGTACCCTCTCCGGTACCGGCTTTTGCGTCCGGCGTTCCCTGCTGGATCAATGGGGTGGCTGGGCGTTCCACACGTTGACGGAGGATCTGGAATGCACAGCCCACATCATCACCGAGAACAACACCACCATCGGCTATTGCCACGATGCGGTCCTGTACGACGAACAGCCGGTGGATTTCCGGCAGTCCATCCGGCAACGGATCCGCTGGGCACAAGGCGGCATACAGGTCTCCCTGCGGTATGGTCCTGCGTATCTGCGTCGCCTGTCCCACAAAACCAGGCTGCGGCAGTGGCTGTCCTGCCTGGAAAACTGTACCCTGTCCCTCTGGGGTTATGGTGCCATGACCCTGGTGACCCTTCTGAACCTGTGCTGCTGTGCCATGCTGCTGAAACCACAGCACCTGGTCTGCACGCTTCTCCTGTCCTGCATCGGCTTTTTGGTGACCGGCTGGTGCTTGGGCATCGCTACGGTGGCGACCGAAGGCACACGGATCCACAGCACCAAAGGCGAGATCCTCCGTGGCGTCCTGGCCTTTCCCCTGTTCCTTGCCAGCTTTGCCGTATCGGTGGCACTGGCGCTGGTCACACCCCGGCAGTGGAAACCCATCCGGCACACAGAAGCGGTATCGCTGGACAAGGTGCTCACCAAAACTACATAATTCGCATACAAAAAGGAAGGTCCGTCGCCTTCCTTTTCCCATATTCTCGTGCCGGTCATTTTGTCAGATACACATACCCGGCTACGGGATATGCATACGTTTCCGGTGGCAGGTGCAGCATACCGGAATCCACCGCCAGCTTGCCCATGAGTCCCACTGTCCGATGGAATAGTGCCCCATGGATCACCGCCGGGATCTCATTTTGTACCGCAACCGGTGCGTGATTTTCCATCAGATGGATCGCCAGGTCGGCAAGTGCTTCGTACATCTCCCCTACCATCGCCACCGCATCTGCCAAAATGTCTCCATATATCTGCCCTACCATGCTGTCCGTCAAACAAAGCAGCGGTGCCCTCTCACCATGGCAGCTTTCCTCTGCCAGAGCACGCAGTCGTTTGGCAGCCCAACCAAAGTGGTTCTTTTTGGGCAGCACACCAAAATCACCGAAGCACAGCGCCATGTCGTCTCCCAGACCGTAGTACCCAGCAAAGCCGCCGGTGCTGTAGCAGTCGTCAGCCCTTTCGTAGTCCTCTCCATAGTTGATCCCACGGGCACCGCTGTACAGCTCCTTCTTTTCGGTGTCTTCCTCTACCCGATTGTGCCCACGGGAAAGCAGCTGGAATAGCAGTGCCCACAGGAGCAGATCGTCGTCTCTGTCCATGCCCGGTGCGTGCAGTGCCCGGATCTGGGGCAGCTTGTCCCGGACGGCCGACAGGATCGCACCCATTTTTGCCGTGAGCTTTTCCTCTGTCAGCCGGTGCAGCTCCTCATCGTAGGCACGGCTGAAAATGCACAGCTTCGTTTGTACCTTGCCGCCTGCACCCGGTGCGGGTATACGGGTCAGCAGGTCGTATTTTTCCAGCAGTGCGATCTCGTCCTCCACATACGCCGCCGCTACGCCAAGTTCCAAGGACAGCTCTCCCACGGTCATGGGTGTGTAGTACGCAGCATGCAGGATGTTGCCGGGCAGAAGTCTGTCCAGCATATGCCGGTATTCTGCATTGTAGCTGCCATCGAATATGGTGATACATTGGAATGGCACCGGGTGAAAGCTTTTTTCTCCGAATGTTCTGGTCATGGTCAGTCCCTCCTTCAGGATGTGTCTGGTTTTGTACAGGTAGTATTTCACCATTTCCAAGGAGATGCCATAGGTCTCGCTGATGGCCCGGCAGGACAGTCCGTCAAAATAATGCGCCACGGTGCAAATGCGGTATTCCTTTGTCAGCAAAGACAGCTCCCGCCGCAGCAGCGCCAACTCTTCTCCGTGGGCCATAGCAGCGGACAGATCTTCACCGTCATCCGGTATATCCTCGGTCAGCGGCAGCATTTCCGTGTTTCCTTTCCGGCGGTAGTATTTCTGTACCGTATGGTTCGCCACCGACCAGAACCAGCCGAAAAACGCTTCGTCGCACCGCAGACTATGGCAGTTTTCCAGCACGGCAACGATGATGTCCCCAGCCAGATCCTCTGCGTCGGCCTTGTTCTGCACCCGGCGCATGGCGTAGGCAAACAGGGTCTTCATGTTTTCGGCTATGTGGCAAGCGGCTCTTTCACGATCCATGTGGGTTCTCCTTGTATAGCAAAATGGTATGGGGTCTTACATCCATATAGTACCGGGACACGGCAGTTGGTTAAGGCTTTTTCCAGAAAAAATGCACCCCCATATTGGAGATGCATTTCAGAAACTGCGATAGCAAAATTATTCAGCTTCCTGTTCTACCCATTCCACAGAGCAGAATTCGATGGAGTCCACGATGTAGCTGCCTTCGCCGTTGGACAGGTCGATACGCATATTCTTCAGCGTGCCTTCCCACAGGTCGCAGGTGTCCACATAGACCACCATTTCGTTCCATTCGTCAGAATCGGCCGCAGCAGCCACTTCTACCACAGCGCTGGAGGGAACAGAGATATCCTTCACAGAAGCGGCCTCGGAATAGCCGGTGGTGGTATCGGTGGTGAAGAAGATCTGGAAGTTGCTGTCCGGCGTGTTGTTGATGAACTTCAACCGAACGGCCTGGATCGTGGAACAATCCAATTCAAAGCCTTCTGCCTTGATAGACGGGTCGCCGCCGGTAGAGGTAGCGGTCAGGTAGCCATCGGCGATCTGGAAGTCGCTGAGCTGGTTGTTGGACTTCCACTTGCTGTTGTCCGCATCGTCAAAGTTGTCCGTGTACACAGGCGTGAACACAGCCACCTTCTTGGGTCTGGGCTTCTTGGTCTCCTTTTCGGTTTCCGGCTCGGTCTCGGGTTCGGTCTCTGCGATGGTGTCCACAGGATCGGTGTCTACGGGTGCCTCGGTCTCCACTTCCTTGCTGCAGGATGCCATGGACAGAAGCATAGCTGCCAGCAGGATACAAAACAGTTTCTTCATATGTATGTCCTTCTTTCGCTCTGATCGATAGAATGTCTACTGCATTCTTTATCTGTATTGTACACCTATTTGCCCCTATTGTCAAGGGATTTTGGCGAATTTCCATTCATTTCCGCTCTCTTTTTTTCACTTTCCAGCTTGGAGTACACACAACCGCACCAGTTTTGCCGGTACAGACCATATTGGGCCGACAGTGCAATGGACCGGGCATAGCCGCCGTTTTTCTTCAGGTCCGTGATCAGGTACGGCACACCCACCTCTTCGCCCAGCGCCACACCCCAGGCATTGAGCCAATGGGCATTTTTGTAAGGACTGATGGACAGCGTGGTGGTGAAATAGTCGTAGCCGCCGGACGCTGCCTTTTCGGCCGTGGAGCGCAGTCGTTGTCCGTAGCAATACCAGCATCGTTCCCCACACTCCGGCAGGTCTTCCATACCCTTTGCCATGGCGAAAAAGCTCGCCGGCTCGTAGGGCACGTCCAGCACCGTCACCGGGCAAGGATAGCGCACCGTGTCCACCAGCCGTTTCAGCTCAGCCAGCCGCAGCCCGTATTCCTTCTCCGGCGTGATATTGGGGTTATAGAACCAGATATCGATCCCGGCAAAATGGGGAGTCAGCAGCTCCAAGCTGTACGAGGAACAAGGGGCACAGCAGGCGTGGAGCAGCAGCCGTGGCTTTTTTTCGCCAAAGGAGGCAAAGGTCGCTTCCATGGCCTTGGTATATTTTCGTTTGTCGTAGTTCTGGGGCATCCATTCCCGCAGGTCTTTATCTTCCATAATACGCCTCCAACCAGGTCTGCACCTCTGCCAGCTTTTCCTTTTGCGCACGCCAATCCGGTACGTATCGCTCCACCCATGCCCAGAACGCCGGACTGTGGTTCAGCTCACGCATATGGCACAGCTCGTGGACGATCACGTAGTGGATGGCATCCGGCGGCGCTGCGATCAGTCGCCAGGACAACGAGATATTTTGTCCGACCGCTGGGGTCACCGTACTGCCGTTTTGGGTCACACGCACACCGGAGCAGCTGCCCCATTTGGTCTTGGCGCCGGTGATGGTCACACGAGCCGGGTTCAGCTGCATCTCCTTCGCCGTAGCGTATACCTGGGGCACCAATACCTGCTTGGCGAGCTTGTGCATCAGTCCCGGCAGGCTGGCTCGAAGCGCATCGTCGTCTATTCCCTTGGGTGCTGTAAATGCACTGCCGTCAAAATACAGCGCACCCCGGTCGTTTTCGCCGATGGTGTACCACTGACCTTTGTACAATATGGTTCTGGGTGCCACTGCTGCCGGTTGTCGGGAACGCTGGGCTGCCCGGTGCGTTTCGATCCAGGACTGCTTGCTGTCCACGAACCGGTCGATCTCCTGCTTTGGTACTTTGGAAGGCGCACGCACCTGTACAGTACCATCGGCCAGGATCCGCAGCTCTATGGTCTTACGGCCACTGCGCACCAGATCATACGTGATTTTTTCCACAATTTCGCTCCTTCGTACTTGCTTTTTTGGTGAGATTCTGCTATACTATAGACACATTCTATCCATGCTATAGTATACCGCACATCGACGTTTTTTGCAAGCGTTTTTTGCGAAAGCACAGGAGGACACCATGGTACCTATTCGTTGGAGCTGTGTCATCCGGAGCCCTTTGACATGGGCGTAGACCAGGCCATGGCTGTGCTGTCTGCTATCGATCGATAAGCGTAGCACATCGTGCTACGGCACACTGTGCGGTAAAGCCGTATAGCTATAAAGCAGTAATAAAGGAGAAATATATGACTACAAAGCGACAGATCGTCAATATCATCAACTTCATTCGTGCCATCGAACCACGGAACGGTTCTACCGATCTGTTCTACACGACACAAAAGCAGATCGAGCTCATGGAGAAGTACCAATTCTCCGGCACCTTTCTGATCCAATACGATGCCCTGCTGCTGCCGGAATACCAGGATCTTCTGAAGGCGCTGGACCCGACCCGGTACGAGATCGGGATCTGGTACGAGGTGGTCGAACCCTTGACCAAGGCCTGTGGGATCGCCTGGACCGGTCGGTATCCCTGGGACTGGCACTGCCACTGCGGCTTCCCCATCGGCTACACCACGGCACAGCGTGAGGTCATGATCGACGAGTTCTTTGCCAAGTTCAAGGAAGTGTTCGGGTACTATCCCCGTGTGTTCGGCTCCTGGATGTTTGATTCCCACACGATCCGGTACATGAACGACAAATATGGTCTGGACGCCATTTGCAACTGCAAGGAGCAGTACGGCACCGACGGCTATACCCTGTGGGGTGGCTACTATGGACAGGCCTACTATCCCAGCCGGAACAACGTGTTCATGCCGGCACAGACGGAAGAACAGCGACTGGACGTGCCTCTGTTCCGGATGCTGGGCTCGGACCCGGTGTACCAGTACGACTTCGGTATGGATCCTGCCGCCACGACCCAGAAGGCACAGGGCGTCATCACGCTGGAACCGGTGTACAACGGCAAAGGCGGCGGCGTACCGGAATGGGTGGATTGGTACCTATCGGAAAACTACAACGGCGACTGCCTGACCTTTGGCTATGCCCAGGCCGGACAGGAAAATCCCTTTGGTTGGGACAAAATGAAGGATGGGCTCATCTACCAGTTTGCCCAGTTCGACAAGCTGCAGAAGGAAGGCAAGATCGAGATCGAACCCTTCGGCAAGACCGGTCGCTGGTACAAGGAAACCTACCGGGATACGCCGCCGTCTGCCATCACAGCCCACTCGGCCTACGACGACCCGGACAAGGATTCTCTCTGGTACTGCACGAAATACTACCGGGTGAACCTGTACCACGGCGACGGAGCGCTGCGGATCCGGGACATCCACCTGTTTGACGAGACCTATGGCGATCCCTTCAACAACACCATCTGCCCCGGCAACGAAGCCACCTATGAGACTCTGCCTTGGGTAGACGGCAACCGGCATTCCGGCAGCGGCATTCTCTCCGGTCTGTATCTGCAAAAGGATGGCGTGGATATCCCCGGCACGGATAAGCTGGTCTTTACCGATAACGGAAATGGCGTGGCAGAAGCACAGTTCGGCAAGATCACCTTCACGCTGACGGAAAACGCCATCGAGATCCAGGCACCCTTTGCGTTTACGATAGAACACCGCATCGGCAGAACGGACGACCATATGCCCACGGTGAAACGGCTCACCGACCGGGAAATGCACCTGTGCTACGATGGACAGGACTATGCCATCCGGCTGGGCAAGGGACATTTTCTGACCGACCGGCTGATCACATCGGAAAAAGGCAACATCACCATTCTGCTTTGCAAATGATCTACATCCATACATAAGGAGGCAAGCACCATGCTGTGTACCAAGAAGATACCCGAACGTCTTCGTGTACTATGGCATACGGTGCTTGTCCCTTTGTGTAAGCAGCTCTCCACGCAAAAGGCTGTGGCGTTTTCCCTGGCGTTTCTGTTGACCGCACTATTGACCGCTGATCTGTCTCTGTCCCTTCGTGTGGTGTTGTTCGGTGTGCTGGGTGTGGGCGCAGCTCTGGTGCTGGTCAGTCGGAAGCGATTCTGGTATGCTTTGCTCCTGCCGCTGCTGATCGGTTCCATGCTGGGCAATACACAGGCGCTGCTTCTCTGGAATGTGTATGCAGGACGGCTATCCGCTCTGACGGCCACCGGTGCCACCATATCCACGGACGCAGAGGTGGAAGAGGTGGTCTACACCAATGCGTATGTTGGGTTCTACATCTGTCGTATCAAAATCGATGGATGGACATACCGCGTGCGCCTCGAAAGTGCCGACACGGACTGGTCCATCGGGCAGGTGTACCATGGGGAGATCCAGCTATGCGCCTGGGACGACCTGGAAGACGGCTTTGACGAGGGGCAGTACTACCGAACGAAAAATGTGCTGTCGGCGGCGGTGGATGTGGACCTGACGGACACCGGAAAGACGCAGTTTCGGCTGAGCAGCTGGGCTTTGCGTTGGAACGACCACCTGTCTGCCCGGATCTCTGCCCATGTGAAAAACGACGACCTGCCCCTGGCCATGCTGCTGGGCAACCGCAAGAACCTGTCCGACGCCATCACACGGGATTTTCGCCGGGTCGGGATCCTGCATTTGCTGGCGGTCAGCGGCACCCATTTTTCGGTGCTGGCCACCATGGCAGAGCGGATTCTCAAAACCAGACGCATGAAGCCTTGGCTGCGCAATGGCATTCTGGCTGTGCTCGCCATCGGCTATATGTTTCTGACCGGGCTATCCGCATCGATACGACGTGCAGGACTTATGTTTCTCATCAGTCTGTTCTGTCGGCAGTTTCAGCAGAGGATACAATATTTCACGTCCCTGAACATAGCGACCCTTGCCATCGTGGTGGCCGAACCTACGGCTGTACTGGATGTGGGACTGCACCTGTCCTATCTGGCGGTGTGCGGTTGTATCCTTTCCCTTCATCTGGAAGTGAACTGGAAGGCGTATCGGCAATTTTTGGTCACGCAAACC